>NZ_JBMDXJ010000002.1:0-11548 GCF_048594945.1 Pseudactinotalea sp.
GAGCGGACCCACCGATCGCCCAGGTATCCCGCCCCGACGAGGATGCCGAGCGCGATGAGGACGGCGATGAACGACTTCACACGCCCCCGCTGCTTCATGCGGCTCAACCTAGCCGAGGTGCTCGCGCAGGAAGGCGAGCGTGCGCTCCCACGCCAGCGCTGACGCCTGCGGATGGTGGAACTCGGGGCGGGAGTTGTCGAACGCGTGGTCCGCGCCCGGGTAGGTGTGGAACTCGACGCCCTCGCGGACCACCGCCGCGCGGACCTGCTCCACGGTCTCGGCCGGGATGTAGGAGTCCGACTCTCCGACGTGGTGCAGCGACGGTGCGCTCACCTGCGGTGCAAGCCCGAGCAGGTTCGGCAGCGCGCTCCCGTAGTAGGAGACGAGCGCATCGACAGGCTCGACTGCCGCCACGTTGAACGCCACGCCACCCCCGTAGCAGAAGCCGACCAAGCCGACCTTCCCGGTCAGGTCGCGCAGGTTCCGCGTGGCCGCCGCGGTGTCGGCCACCGCGTACTCCCATGGCAGCGCATTCATCCTGGTCATCGCCTGGGCGAGCAGGTCGGGTGCGGCCTCGTCGAGCGGTGGCTGCTCCAGCCGCCAGTACAGCTCCGGCACGTGCACCACGTACCCGGCTGCCGCCAGATCGCCGGCCCGGTCGCGCACGTACGGAGAGACCCCGAAGATCTCCTGTACCAGCACGATGCCAGGCCCACCCCCGGACTCCGCTGAGAAGACATGCACGGGGAGAGCCCCGCCGTCGACCTCGATCTGGATGACGGAACCTGGGTGGTCGCTCATGCTCGCGACCCTACCGATCCGCCGGGCTTGGATCAGGAGGCGCCGACGGCACGCAGCACGAACTCCTCGGTGGCGCTCACGGCGCGCACACGGCTGTCCTCGTCGCGCGGGCGGGCGCGGCCGGTCAGGCACGCGTGCACCAACGGCACCACGGCATCGACGTCCTGGTCGGGGAGGCGGCCGGCGGTGATGCCGTCCGCGAGGATCTCGCGCAGCATCCGCTCGACCTCACGCACGTGCTCGCGCAACCGAGTCACGGTGTCGTGCGAGACGACCGTGCGCAGGTCTGGACCGGGCGCGTGATAGCTCGTGGTGAGCGCCATCTGCTGGCGGATGTACACGCGCAGCCGCTCCTCGGGGTCTGTCACGCCCTCGAGCGCCTCGCGCAGATCGACCAGGAACTGCCCGGTCTCGTGCTCGATGTAGCCGATGAGGAGCGACTCCTTGTCGGCGAAATGGTTGTAGACCGACGTGCGGCCCACCCCAGCTTCCGCCGCGATGTCGGACATCGTCAGCGTGTCGAACCCGGTGGTGTCCATGAGCTGCGCCAACGCGGTGAACAGGCGGGTCCGGACTTGCTCCCGATGCTCAGCGAGCGTGGAGCCGATGATCTTGGGCACGCAGCCATCCTGCCATGAAGTGACGGACTGAGCGAATCTGTCCTAAACGCTCGGCTGCAATGCCGCTCCGACGACCTCGACGATCGGCAAGTCGGCATCGAGCCACGGCACCGTGGTGAGCTGTTCCACGGTGAGCCAGCGCAGCTCGTCATGGTCGAGCAGCGGCTCGGGCTCGCGATCGATCGATGCGAACCACAGCCGCATCCAGTAGCCCTTGGTGATCGGCCAGTCCCCGCCGCCCGGGGCTGGAACCGGGGCGCCGATCGTCGCCGTGACCCCGAGCTCTTCCTCGAGCTCGCGGTGCAGCGCGTCGAGGTCCGCCTCGCCCGGCTCGACCTTGCCGCCCGGGAACTCCCACCGGCCGGCCAACGACTTGGGAGCGCTGCGGCGGGCGCCGAGCAGCCGAGTGGGACGAGCGAGATCATCGACGATCGCAGCGGCGACGACGAGGGGCTTGCTCACCTTGTCAACCTATCGGCGAGCCCGACGGCGATCGGTGACCCGAAGGTGTGGTGGTTCCCACAGCCTGTGCCCGGCCCTGTGGGTAGTTCATCGTCCGTTCACATCGCAGTCGAGCGAGGGTCGACCGCCGGCTCGTCAACCCCGAGAAAGACCTGGTTGTCCACAATTTTGGTGCACAGGGGTGTGGACGAGCGATGTCTGTGCAGGTGGGCCTGTGGACCGACCTGTGCGTCAACTGGGGATAAAAACTCGGTCTACGAACCCTCTTGCGAAGCTGTTGAACCGCTACTAGAACTATCCCATCGAGATCGACCAGTCGATCGCGGAGGCGGGGTGAAGGCCCCTCCAGACGCGGTTCCGGCGCCGATCCGAACCTGAACTCGGGAGACCGGAGGATGGCTCGGGGAGCTGGTCCGCGGGAGGAGGTGGCGACACCTGGTCCGAAGCGATCGAGACCGAGAACCGGGAGACCGGATCGAGGTCGGATGAGGACAACGGGGAGACCCGGACCGATTCCCACGGACGGTCGAGAGACCGATCGGACACCGGCGGTGAGGCGGATCAGAAGGGCTTCGGCTCGGACGATCCGGGTGGCGCGGATGACGCCCGTTCACCGAACGGCCCGACTGGTTCAGTTCATCGGACGGCCACCCGCTCCGGCGGGGGATCGGAAGAACCCTCGGGTTCGGAAGATCGCGGCCGGTGGCTCATCCCTCGGCCACCAGTTCTGACGAACGAAGCAAGGCCCCTCGGACGCCTACTCCGAGGGGCCTTCGCTTTGCCTGGCACCAGTGTGCCCGGGGCGGGTCGGCAGCCCGCGTGCGACACGCCGTCGAGCACGTACCCTGAGCGAGTGATCGAGCTCAAGTCCCCCACCGAGATCGAGGCGATGCGACCGGCAGGCCGGTTCGTCGCCGATGTGCTGACGGCGCTGCGTGAGAAGGCGGCCGTCGGTGTCAACCTGCTGGAGCTCGACGAGCTCGCGCACGAGATGATCCGCAAGGCCGGTGCGACCTCCTGCTACATCGACTACCACCCCTCGTTCGGGGCCAGCCCGTTCGGGAAGGTGCTGTGCACCTCGGTCAACGACGCCGTGCTGCACGGCCTCCCGCACGACTACACGCTCGTGGACGGTGACCTGCTCTCGGTGGACTTCGCCGCCAGCGTGAACGGATGGGTCTCCGACTCCGCTCTCAGCATGGTGGTCGGCACCCCGCGAGCCGAGGACCTCGAGATCATCGCCGCTACCGAGGAGGCGCTCGCGAAGGCGATCGACGTGGCCGTGGTGGGCAACAAGATCGGCGACATCGCCGCCACGATCGGCGCGGTCGCCGCCGAGCACGGCTGGGGTGTCAACACCGACTTCGGCGGCCACGGCGTGGGCCGCACCATGCACGGCGAGCCGCACGTCCCGAACGCCGGCCGCGCCGGGCGCGGACTCCCGCTACGTCCCGGTCTCGTGATCGCGATCGAGCCGTGGTTCATGCTCGGCACGGACGAGATCGACACCGACCCCGACGGCTGGACCCTCCGCAGCCGCGACGGCTCCCGCGGCGCCCACTCCGAGCACACGATCGCCATCACCCACGACGGCCCCATCGTCTTCACCGCCCGCGACTGAGGGCACAGCGCGTCTCTGCCCTCGCCTGACTGCTGGGTCTGCGCGGCGTTGGCGGGCGTTGTAGAACCCGCCGCGCTGGACGGTTCTGCTACGCCCGCGGGCTCGGAGCGTGGCGGAATCGGCACTGGTGGACACTTCTGCTACGCGCGGGCGGCGCGGGTGCAGGGTGTCACGGCATCGCAGGGTCGCCGTCGGCGGCGAAGGAGCGCGCCACCGGGAAGTGGCGCCGCCACTCCTGTCGCGGCGGCGGCAGCGGAGCACCGGCATCGGCGAGGGCCCGCCTGATGCGCGCGAGGACCCGCTCGGGGTCCCAGGCCTGGCGGCCAGTGACCGTGACGACGCGCCACTGCTCGTGGTTCAGCTCTTCCCGCCGCTCGAGGTCGTCGCTCCACTGCTGGTCGCGCTCCACGTGATGGCGGCCGTCGTACTCGGTCGCGACGCGCCACTCGGGGTAGGCGGTGTCGAGGCGGCGCATGCGCCCCGCCGCCGTGACCTCGTAGGCGATCTCGGGCTCGGGCAGGCCGTTGAAGACCATCAGCAACCGCAGCCGGGTCTCCCGTGGCGAGTCGACGCGTGACCGGACGAGACTGGCGGCGCGGCGCGCGCGACGGATGCCCCGGCCGGTCTCGGCCGCTGCCGTGCGAACGAGGTGCTGCGGCGTCGCGAAGCCACGGAGCACCATCGCGTCGCCGAGCGCCACGGCGTCCACCAGCGGATGATCCCGGCCCACATCGACGAACGTGTCGGCCATCATCGTCAGCGGGATGCCGCGGTACTCGCTGAGTTTGCGCCGTCCCCGGTGGATCACGATCCCGCTCACCCGGACGCGCCGCGCATCCGGGTCGACCAGCACATGCACGTCCTCGCTGACCGGCACCGGCAGCTCGCGCACCTCGGCGGCGCTGACGCCGTAGATCGCGGCATCCCCTCCCACGGCGAGCAGCGCCCCGCGAGCGCGGACGAGCGGCGTCACGGGGACGTCTGCGGACACGTAGACGCCTTGGAACAGACGCTGATACCGCGGTCCGCTGAGCCGTCGCCACGTCAGGCCGGCGGCGTCGGCCGCGGCACGGGTGAACGGCTGCAAGGGGTTGAACGCCATACGCCATCGTGGCGAGAGTCAGGTCGCTGCCGCTGAGGCTATCCACAGGTGCGCAACCACTCCGCCCCGCTACCCGGCGGCACCGGCGTAGCAGAACCCGCCCAGAGGGACACTTCTGCTACGCCCCAGCGCCGAGCGCGTAGGCGAACACGCCCACAGGGACACTTCTGCTACGCCAGCGGCGGCAGCAGTGCGGCGAGTCAGCTCTCCGCGAGGCGGGCGGGGAAGCCGCCGGTGGCGATCGGGCCCCACCGCTCCACGGTGATCCGGATCAGCGACTTCGCCTGCGTGCGCATCGCTTCGCGGTACTCGTCCCAGTCGGGGTGCTCGCCGGAGATGCAGCGGAAGTACTCGACGAGCGGCTCGACCGAGTCGGGCGGGTCGATCACCTCGGCGGTGCCGTCGAGCTGCACCCAGGCGCCGCCGAAGTCGTCGGAGAGCACGCACACCGAGGCGGTGGGGTTGCGGCGGAGGTTCACGGCCTTGGCACGGTCAGGGTAGGTGGAGACCACCACCTGACCCTCGGCGGACAGGCCCATGGTCACGGGCGAGAGCTGCGCTCCGCCGTCGGACCTGGTGGTCATGAGGATGCCGTGGTGACGTGGCCGCACGAAGTCCTCCATGGCGGCGCGGTCGACCCGGTCGGTGGTGGCGATCTGTCGAGGCATGGACCCAGCCTCCCAGATCAGGAGGCCGGGATGCCGGCGAGCACCTCGGCGACGTGCTCCTCGACCTGGTCGGGCTCGATGGGCCACAGGTCGACGCCTACGTCGAGCTGGGAGCCGCGGCCGTCGGTGAAGACGATGCCGCGCAGCGGGGACACATCGCGGTAGTCGCGCCCCGAGCCCAGCACCACATAGCGGTTGTCGATGAACTGATCGTTGGTGGGGTCGATGTGCAGCCAGCCGCCGCCCGGCATCCACACCGACGCCCACGCGTGCGAGGCGTCGACGCCGCGGAGCTTCTCCTGCCCCTCCGGCGGGCGGGTCTCGATGTACCCCGACACGTACCGGGCGGCGAGCCCCATCGACCGCGCGCACCCGATCAGCAGGTGGGCGAAGTCCTGGCACACGCCGGTGCGGCGTTCGAGGACCTCGGGCAGCCGGGTGCGCACCGTGGTGGAGCCGGACCGGTACTCGAAGTCGGTGTAGATGCGCCGGCACAGGTCCTCGACGACGTCCGGGACCGGCCGCCCGGGGGCGAACGACGGCGCCGCGTAGTCCCGGACCTGCTCACCCAGGTCGATCAGCGGCGAGGCGAGCCTGGACTCGGCGATCGCGAGGCCCCCGGCGATGCTGCCGTCGCGGCGAACCTCGGGCGAGAACACGGTGCGCACCGCCTGCGCCGCCATCTCCCACGGCACGTTCGGCAGCCGCGCGCGGTCGGGGCGCCGCCGCGTGACGGTCAGCACCGACGAGGAGCGCACCTGCAGCTCGGTGTGCGGCTCGGTCACGTGGAAGTAGGAGGAGAGGTTGCCGTGGAAGTCGCGGTGGTCGCGCATCTCGGCGGCTTCCGGCGTCACCGTCAACCGGCTCGCGTGCACCTGCTGACCGCCACCGGGCCGCGGAAGCAGCGCAGCGCGGCCGTAGGAGGAGGTGACCTCCTCCGGATAGGTGTAGCTGGTGAGGTGGGTGAGGCGGTAGTGCCGGTTGCGGGAGGTGTCGGTCATCAGGAGCCCCCGTTCGACCACGTGCCTGAGGCGTCCGCCCACGGGCTGGGTGTCGGCCGGGCGAAGTGCACGCGGGCGATCTCCACGGCGAGTTCTCCCAGCCGCCACCGGAGCGACTCGAGCAGCTCGAGCAGCCGCGGTCGGCGCCCCTCGGCATCGGCGACGACCACGGCCGCGGGGTCGAGCTCGGTGAGCAGGGCGTGCAGGTCGGTGAGCAGCTGGTCGCGTGCGTTGACTCGGGCGCCGGTGGCCGGGATGCTCCCGAGGTCCGTGCGGATCTCCTCCAGCTGGTAGGCGAGCGAGCGCGGGTTGGCATCGTCGAGGAGCAGCAGCTCCAAGAAAGTGTCGAGCCGCGCATGCGTCTGTGACCGCCGTCGGAACGTGATGACGGACTCGTGGGCGATCAGCACCGATTCCAGGATCATCGCGTCGACCATCGCGGTGCGGCGCTGCGTGACCGTCGCGGTCAGGGTGCTGACGAGGTGTTGGGCGCGCTCGACCCGGCGCCCCACGTCCATCAGCCACCATCCGACGTCGCGGACCATCGACTCGGCGCCGATCCCGGACAGCGCGAGGAGTCCCTCGAGCGAGCGGGCCAGCACCCGGCCGAGCCCGATCTCCTCCCCGGGGGCACGGTGCTGGCGGGCGCGCTCGCGGTTGAGTGCGCGCTCGATGCTCGAGAGCGCGAGCCAGGTGTCGGAGCTGAGCTGGTCACGCACGGCGGTGGCTGCTCGCGTGCTGTGCTCGACGGCGTAGGCCACCGACCCCGGTCGGTCCTCCTCGAGCACGAGCTCGGCGAGAGAGCCGGGTCCGAGGATCTCGCCGACGGCGGACATCAGCACCTCGAGGGCGCGGCCACCGGTCGAGCGGGGGAGCAGGTGGTAGTCGGCCCATCGGTCCGAGGTGGCGCGGATCAGGCGCACCGTGGACTCGGTCCGTTCGGTGTACCGGCCGAACCAGAACAGGTCCTCGGCGACGCCCGGGCTGATCGCGTTGGCCCACCGGCCACGCGGCACGATCGGCTCCGCCTCGTCGAGCGGCCACGGATCGAGCTGCGCCTGCGGCTCCGCGGCGAGGATCCAGACATCCTTCGCCGCGTTGCCCAGGGGGGTCTGGGCGAGTGCCTCGGTGCGCCCGCCCGACGACGTGACGCGCGCCAGGGCTCCCGACATCACCTGGTATCCCTCGTGCCGGGCGACGGCGAAGGTCCGCATCACCGTGGAACGCGCGTCGAGGCGTCGGTCGCCCACCGTGGGCGTGGTGGAGGCCTCCGTGGGCTCCTGGCCGACCCATTGATGCGGGGTCTGGGAGATCCGGACTGCGAGGTCGGCGCGCTCGTGCGCGCTCAGCTCCCACCCGTGGATCGGCGCGCTGCCGGGGGAGGTGGAGGAGATGACCAGTCGTTCGAGGTTGGCGATCACGTGCGAGCACATCGACCGCTCACCACACCAGTAGGTCACGGCCGAGCCGAGCTGCAGCTCCTCGCCGCGTAACGCCCGGCACAGCCGAGGCAGGTACGTGAGCAGCGCCGGGTTCTCCATCAGCCCGCTGCCGAGCGGGTTCACGATCGTCACGGCGCCGGTCCGGGCGGCCTCGACGAGACCTGGGACGCCGAGCACCGAGCTGCCGAGCAGGTCGAGCGGGTCGCAGTACTCGGCGTCCACGCGCCGCACGATCACGTCGACCGGCTCGAGCTCATCCAGCGATCGCATCCACACGCGCCCGTCGGAAACCACCAGGTCCTCGCCCTCCACGAGCGGGAACCCGAGCATCGTGGACAGGTACCCCTGGTCGAACGCTGTCTCCGAGAACGGGCCAGGCGTCAGCAATGCCACGCGCGGGTCGTCACCGGAGCCGGCCGGCGCCACGTCCTGCAGGCCCTCCCGCATCGCGTGGAAGAAGGGGCCGATCCGCCGGATCCTCGCCTGCCGGTACAGGCCTGCGAGGACCTGCGCGATCACGCGCCGATCCTCCATCACGTAGCCCATGCCGCTGGGCGCCTGGGTGCGGTCGGAGAGCGCCAGCCACGCGCCGTCGGCGTTGCGCACGATGTCGGCGGCGTGCAGGAACAGCTGGTGCCTGCCGGGAATCAGGATGCCGTCGGCGGCGCGGACGAACCCGGGGTGCGCCAGCACGATCTCGGGCGGCAGCAGCCCGTCGGCGAGCAGGCGTCGCTCGGTCACCAGGTCGGTGAAGATCGCGTCGAGCAGCTCGGCGCGCTGGCGGAGCCTGCCTTCGAGATCGACCCACTCCTCCTCGTCGATGATCACCGGGAGCGGATCGAGCGGCCACGGGACGTCGTCAGGGTCGGCGCCGTACCGCACACCGTGGTCCTCGAGGAGGGTCACCACGTCCTCGCGGCGCTCCTCGAGCTGGTCCCAGGAGTCGAGACCTGCCAGCGCGGCCATCTGGTCCCACGCGGCACGCGTCGGACCGGCCGACTGCAGCATCTCGTCGTGTCCGGGACCGGCCGCGCGGTATGAGGCCAGGAGGTCGGTCACGCGCGTCTCTCAAGGTTTGGTCAAGTGTCGACGGGCTCGCCAACAGCGATCGCCCTCACTTTACTGGCAGTTTGCTCGCGGTCGTGCGCGCCACGCGTCATCACGTTCATGCATGGGCTCATCACCGCCGAATCCCTGGCGCGAACGGTCGCCGCGGAGCAGAATGGGACAGGAGAGTCCTGACAGGAGGCCCATCGTGGCTGCGTCGATCGACACCCCAGACCTACTGCCCCTGCTCGCACGCGGACGGCACCGCTCACCCCGCCGCGGTGCCTGCTTCATGGAGCTCGCGTCCTACCTCGCCGGCGAGCGTTGGAGCGATGCTCCCCGCTGCACCGACCCGATGCTCGCCGCGCTTGCGCGGATGGTCAACGACTCGACCTCCGACGCCGCGCGGCCGCATCTCGCCCCGCTGGTGCCGGCGGTCGTGGGGATCCGCGACCTGCCCGCCACGTTCGCAGGCGACCTCGCGCTGCTCGCGGTGGCGCACAGCATCCGCGACGTGGCCGCCTCCCACCAGCGCGCGCTCGCCGTCGGCACGATGCGGCTGCTGGCCGCCGAGCGCAGCACTGCGCACCTGCCGATGCGTGCTCGCGCCCGCACGGCGTTGCGGGACGTCCCCGATGCCACCGCGTGGGCCGAGAAGTTCCTCGGCCGGGTACCGGTGCCGCCGCGGTACTCGCCGGCTCCGAGCATGGTTGAGATCGCGGTGCAGGGCCTGGCGACTGCCTGCATCGACGACCCGGACGCACGGCTGCACCGGCTGCTGGCCGAGGCTGTGGACCTGGCGCGCGACCTCGCTGCGGCCGGCGCGGCGCCGCCCCTGGTCGAGCAGGACTGGCGCGAGCGCGTCCGTGCAGCGGTCTGATCGGCAGCGCTCCTGGCATCTGATGCCGTGAGGGGGCACGCTGGCCACGTGACTTCCATCGAGCCCGACGGCAAGGACTGGACCTGGGTCCTCGACCGGCGCTGCGACGAGTGCGGCTTCGACCCCGCCGGCGTCACGCGTGCCACACTCGCGGACCGGCTCGCGGCCGGTGCCGCGGGGTGGCACGAGCGCCTCGTCGCCGATGATGCCCGACGGCGGCCATTCCCGTCAGTCTGGTCGCCCACCGAGTACGCGGCTCATGTCCGCGACATGGCGGGTGTGATGGTCGGTCGGCTCACCTTGATCCTCACCGAGGAGGATCCGTCGTTCGCCGACTGGGACCAGGACGCGGCGGCGCTCGCGGGTGATTACGCGAGCGAGGGCCCGGGCGAGGTGGCCGCCCAGGTGGGCTCCGCCGTCGGCGAGCTCGCCGCCGCCTATGCGGCGGTGACGCAGGAGCAATGGGACCGGCCGGGCCGGCGGAGCAACGGGTCGGTGTTCACGGCATACACGCTCGGGGTCTACGCGCTGCACGATCTCGAGCACCACGTGCACGACGTGCGCCACCACCCTGGGGCGCCGAGATCGTAGATCCGTGCCGACTGCGTAGATCGGGATCTACGATCTCGCCACGGATCGACGATCTCGGCGTGCGGGGAGTCGGCAGATGACGCGAGGAGTCGGCTGGTGAGCTGGGTGGAGCAGGCGCTGGAGCGGGTGCAGCCCGGTCCGGAGGTGTCGCTCTCGCCGGCCGAGCTCGGCATCGTGGCGGCGGTCGCTCTCGCTCTCGTGCTGGTGCCGCCGCTGTGGCAGGTGGCCCGGCTCGGGGTGACGTTGGTGCACGAGCTCGGCCATGCGCTGGTCGGGATCCTCGTGGGCCGGAAGTTCACCGGCTTCGTGCTGCGTGGCGACGCCTCAGGTCACGCGGTCACGAAGGGGCGCGGGTCCGGCCCCGGGCTTGCGGCGACCACGTGGGCCGGGTACCCGGCTCCTGCGCTGCTCGCGGCAGGGATCGCCGTGGCGGTTGGCCGTGGATGGGCGGCTCCGGTGCTCGCCGTGCTCGGGCTGGTGCTGGTGGTGGCGCTCGTGCAGGTGCGGTCGCTGCTCACGGCGGTCGTGACCATCGGTGCGCTCGCGGGCGTGGCCGCGCTGTGGTGGTTCGGCGGGCCGTTGCTGCAGGCGCAGGTGCTCACGGGGCTGGCTGCGGTGCTGCTGGTCGGTGCGTGGCGGCACCTGGTCGCGGCGGCGCGGGACACCTCCGCGGGCAACGACGCGCGGGTGCTCGCCCGGCTGGCGCGCCTGCCGCGGCCGGTGTGGATCCTCACGTTCGCGCTCGTGTGCGGGTGGGCTACGTGGGTGGTGGCGACGACCGTTCGGTGAACCGCGCCAGCACGCTCGCCACATCGGGGCGGAAGTAACCGGGGCCTTTGAGAACTTTGCCGTCCTCGCGGTAGATCGGACGCCCGTCGGCGCCCAGCTTGGACAGGTTCGACGCCTGGATCTCCGCGAGCACGTCGGCCAGCGGGATGCCGCACTCCAGCGCCATGCCGTACGTGACGTACACGAGATCGCCGAGCGCATCGGCGGCCTCGACCGTGTCGCGGGTGCCATCGTCGGCGGCGATGGCGGCCGCGAACGCCTGCTCCATCAGAGTGCCTGCGCGCTCGCCGTAGACCGCCCCGACCAGCTCCGCGAACTCCTCGCCGATCAGCGCCATCCGCATGTGCACGCGCTCGCGGTCCACGCTCGGTGCGTCCGGTGCGACCGGCAGCGCGTACGTTGCGTGGAACTCCCGCACCAGGGCCTCGGGGTCGCGTGCGTCCATCGCGCCACAGTAGTGGAGCGCGTGCTCCTCACCGCGCCGTACCCTCGGGCCTCGTGAGAGGCGCGAGGATCACGACGGC
>NZ_JBMDXJ010000020.1:0-10381 GCF_048594945.1 Pseudactinotalea sp.
CGCTGCAGCGGCGGCGTACGCCACGAGGAGCGAACCGCCAAGCGCGGGCGAGGTCATCGGGGTAGGGGGCAGCGCAGTCTGGCTCGCGATCGCCTCGGTGAAGAAGTCGAAGCTGGTCAGCGACGCCGTTGCTCCGCCTGGCAGGAACGGGTAGAGGGTGTTGACGCCGGGGATCAGCATGAGGATGTACTCGACAAACATGAAGTAGCCGAGTACGACTCCGATTGCGACCAGCGGTGAGCGCGCCAATGCGCCGATACCGACACCAAGCAGCATGTAGGCGACGGCGGCGAAACCGAGCTGGATGAGTGCGGGCGTCAGGTCTGCCGGGTCGACGCCCAGTGGCATACCGCGTATCCAAGCGGCGACCATCAGGGCAAGGAGAGCCGATAGCGCAGCGATCGTTCCGTATGCGGCGCCCAGCAGGGTGTACACGATGAGCTTGGCCGTGAGCACTCGACCTCGTCGAGGGACCACGAGGAACGTCGTACCGATCGTGCGATGCCGGTACTCGCTGGTGATCGCCACGGTCCCGATGAGCGCGGGGACGAAGAGGAGCACGGTGCCGACGCCGAGCACGAACCCCACGCCGTCGGGGGTGTCGATGTCCGGCATGGGCGGCTGAGCGTTCTGCGGTCCGGTGAGCGCGAGGAGAAGCGTCAATCCGCCTCCGCACACGAGTGCGACCAGCGCCGACCAGCCTGCCAGTGCGGTGGCGCGCAGGCGTGCGACCTCGCCGTGGATGACGTTCACGAGAGGGACTCCTTCTGCGTGAGGCGCAAGAAGGCTTCCTCGAGAGGAGCGTGCTGCGCCACGAGTTGATCGAGTGCACCCGTCCAGACGGTGTGGCCCCGGTCGATGAGGATGACGTCGTCGATCGTGTGCTCGATCTCGTGGAGCACGTGGCTGGACAGCAGCACGGCACCGCCGGCGTCGGCAAAATCGCGCAGGAATGTGCGAAGCCAGGCCATTCCGCTCGGGTCAAGGCCGTTCGATGGCTCGTCCAGCACCAGGATGCCGGGATCGCCGAGCATCGCGGTGGCCAGCGCGAGGCGTTGGCGCATCCCCGTGGAGAAGGTGCCGATCCGACGATCGGCGTAGGACTGCGCTGCGACGAGGGAGAGCACGGCGCCGACCCGAGACCGATCCATTCCTGCGAGCGCCGCGTAGGTGTGAAGGTGGGCGCGTGCCGTCATGCGCGGGTGCGCCGACGCGATGTCCAGGACCGCGCCCACCGTCTCTGCGGGCGCAGACAGCTGGGCGTAGGCCCGGCCGGCGATGTGCGCCTCGCCGCTGTCGGGGCGGACCAGGCCCAGCAGCGTGCGCATCAGCGTGGACTTTCCTGCCCCGTTGGGCCCGAGGAACCCGGCGACGCGCCCGTACTCGACGCTCAGGGTCGCATCCTCGAGCGCGGTGACCGATCCGAACCGCTTGGAGAGTGCCCGCACCTCGATCGCGGCGCTCACGAGAGTGCGTCCGATCGGAGGTCTGCCGCGATCGACTCCGCCGCGGCGGTGCTCAGGAGGATCTCGTCGAAACCGACGGAGATCCGGTCGACGGCGATCCGCAGCAACGGGTACCCGCGTCTCATCGAGACCAGGCGACGCGCTCCGGACGGGTGCGTGAACGTGCCCAGTTTGCGGTAGCCGGAGATGGCGAGACCGGATCTCATCCCGAGGACCTCTGGCGTCCATCCCTGGTGGGTCCAGACGTCGCGAATCGCCGACGTCGGAATCGACAGACTCGGCAAGCCTGTCATCGTCGCTTCCCAGCCGGGAAACTGCACGTGTACTCCCGTTCGGTCGCAGGCGATGTTCGTCATCGTGCTCTCCTCGATCGCTAGAATGGAATCGTATTGAGAACATTATCATTGTGATAACAGTGAGGAGAGGCGATGCGTCACGCGTCTGCTCTGGCGGAGGTCGTGCTCCACCCGGTGCGCTTGCGGATCATTCAGCAGCTGGGCGGGCGCGAACGCACGACGGCGCAGCTGCGCGAGGCGCTTCCGGACATCCCGCAGGCCACGCTCTATCGCCATGTGGCTGCCCTCCTTGACGCCAAGGTCGTCGCCGTGGTCGACGAGCGCAGATCGCGCGGCGCGATCGAGCGGACCTTGGCGCTGGGGGACCGGATGGCGGCGATCGACCACACCGAGCTCGCTGCGATGAGCAGTGCGCAACTGAGCGCGGCCTTCCTGACCTTCCTCGGGGACGTCACGAGTGACTTCGATCGCTTCCTCGCCGCGGACTCTCCCCAGTCGCGGGAGCTGGTCGGGTTCGCCCGAACACCCTTGTACGTCAGCACAGAGGATCTCGCCACGATCCAGGCAGGCCTCGCCGAGCTGCTGACCCCGTACCTGACTGAACGCGAGGACGGCCAGCAACGGGTCAACCTCGCCACGATCCTCCTGCCAGACCCGTGACGATGAGGCCGAACCCTCACACGGGCACCCGCCCGGTGACGACCCCGCGCTGCCGGGCTCGGGGTGGCCTTAGGGTGGGGGACCGTGACCGACCCTGCATCGTCCTCGCCCGTGACCCGCGCCGATGGCCGCGCACCCGATCAGCTTCGCCCCGTGAGCTTCACGCGCGGCTGGTCCGACCACGCGGAAGGGTCCGTGCTCGTGCAGTTCGGCGGCACCCGGGTGCTGTGTGCCGCCTCGTTCACGGACTCGGTGCCGCGCTGGCGCAAGGGCTCGGGGCTCGGGTGGGTGACCGCCGAGTACTCGATGCTGCCGCGCTCCACCACCACCCGCTCCGACCGTGAGTCCGTCAAGGGCAGGATCGGCGGACGTACCCACGAGATCTCGCGCCTGATCGGTCGCTCGCTGCGCGCGATCATCGACCTGTCTGCGCTCGGTGAGAACTCGATCGTGCTCGACTGCGACGTGCTGCAGGCCGACGGCGGCACCCGCACTGCCGCCATCACGGGTGCCTACGTGGCACTCGCCGACGCGGTCGCGTGGGGTCGCGCGAACGGCGCCGTCAAGCCCGAGGCGACCGTGCTGACCGACTCGGTCTCCGCCGTCAGCGTCGGGATCATCGACGGTACGCCGATGCTCGACCTGCCCTACGTCGAGGACGTCACCGCCGAGACCGACATGAACGTCGTGGTCACGGGCTCCGGCTCGTTCGTCGAGGTGCAGGGGACCGCCGAGGGTGCGCCGTTCGACCGCGACGAGCTCAACCAGCTCCTCGATCTCGCGCTCGCCGGCACCGCCGAGCTCGCACAACGCCAGACGGCGGCGCTGACCGAGTCTCTCGAGCGCCCGTCGGTCCCTGGTCTCCTCGCGCGATGACCGCGCACAGCCTGGTTCTCGCCACCCGTAACGAGCACAAGCTCTCGGAGCTCCGAGCGATCCTCGCTGAGACCGGCGTCGACGTCACCGGCGTCATCAGCGCCGCCGAGGTCGACGGGCCTGACGTCCAGGAGACCGGGGTGACGTTCGCCGAGAACGCGCTGCTCAAGGCCCGCGCCCTGGTGGCCCACACAGGGCTGCCGGCCGTCGCGGACGACTCGGGCTTCGCGGTCGACGTGCTCGGTGGTTCCCCTGGGGTGTTCTCGGTCTACTGGGCGGGCCGCGCGCGCGACGACGCTGCGAACAACGCACTGCTGCTGGAACAGCTCGAGGACGTCGGCCCCGAGCACCGCGGCGCGCAGTTCGTGTGCGCCGGCGCGCTCGTCACCCCCGATGGTCGCGAGGAGGTCCGCGAGGGAATCGTGCGGGGTCGGCTGCTCGCCGAGCCGATCGGCGAGCGCGGCTTCGGGTACGACCCGCTGTTCATGCCCGAGGGCCACGACCGCTCCTACGCCCAGCTCACGCACCAGGAGAAGAACGCAATCTCGCACCGGTCGCGGGCCTTCCGCGAGCTCGCCCCGCTGATCGCGCAGGCGCTCGCGAGCCACTGAACGGATCGACAGTGAAATCAACCTCAGGTGAGGCGGCCGGTGACGGCGAGGGCGGTCCGGATGAGGGCGGAGTGGCCGTCGACCATCTCGCCGAGGATCTGGGGGTCGATGATCTGCTCGGGGGTGAACCAGTCGATGTCGAGGGCGTCCTGCTGGGGCTGGCAGTCGCCGTCGACAGGAACGATGAACGCGAGCGAGACCGCGTGCTGGCGAGGGTCGTGGTAGGCGGTGATCCCGGGCGTGGGGAAGTATTCGGCCACCGTGAACGGCACGGGCGAGACCGGGATCCGCGGCAGTGCCATCGGGCCCAGGTCCTTGTCGAGGTGGCGGGCCAGGGCGTCGCGGATCCTCTCGTGATACATCACCCGGCCACTCACCAGGGCACGTTGGATGCCACCTTCGCGCGGGGTGCGTAGGAGGGTTCCGAGCGTCGTGATCACGCCATCGGCGTCGACCCGCACCGGGACGACGTCCACGTACAGGATCGGCATGCGTCGCCGGATCACCGCCAGTTCCTCGGGAGAGAACCAGCTGCCGATGTCGTCCGTGCCTACCTCGCTCACGTCCTAGTTGTACCGCGCCGCGGCCCACAGTGGCCACCTGACGCGGCGAGGTGAGGTCGCGACGTACGGCCCGGACAGCTGGGCTGGGCCGCGACGGGCGAACGGAGGACCGTTGCCCGCGGTCACCTGCGGTGCCTCAGCCGCGGGGCCCCACGAGCGCCTCGACGGCGCGGAGCAGGTGGTGCTTCCACCACGCGTAGTCGTGGCCGCCGGTGATCTTCTCCAGCTCGGCGTCGGCACCACGGTCCCGCGCTGCGTCGCGGAACATCTCGGCCTGCGCCGCCATCGTTCCCTCGTCGGTCCCGGCCTGGAGCGCCAGCCGGACGCCCGCCAGGTCGCGCTCGCCGCCCGCGAGCGCGGTGGTCAGGTCGCCCGGGTCCACGGCGTCGCGCGCCGGCGGGACCCCGTGCCGGTACCAGAACGAGCCTGACTGCACGACGGCGGTGCTCGCCAGGTCTCGTCGGGTCACCACCGTGCTGGCGGCGGCCAGGCCGCCGTAGCTCTGCCCGGCGAGGATCGTGCGACTCGCGTCGGGGAGGTGCCCGGTCGCGCGGGTGTACGCCTCGAGCGCGGCAGCCACGAGAGCGGCGGCTCGTTCCGGGTCGGGCAGGTCGCGCGACCGGGTGGGAAAGTCGACCGAGTCGACCAGCACAAGGTCGACCGGGATCCCGGCGGCGGCCACCACATCGGCGATGCCCATCGCGGCCCACTGCTCGCCGTCGAGGAGCACGAGAACCGCGGCCGGCTCAGCCGGCGAGGGCGACCAGAGATGCACGGCCCGGCTCTCGCCGTCGAACGGCTCGATCTCGGCATGCGTGTACGACTGCGCCGACCACGGCGACAGCGGCCAGGCCGGGTGCTGGTACGCCCGCGGCAGCACGATAACGCTCGAGGACTCGCCGAGCGCGTGGGGCTGCGAGCGTGGGTTGAGCGGGTCGAGCGCGCCGGCCCCGTGGATCGCGAGCCAGCCCTCGCGTGAGGCCCCGGCGTTCCGCGGGATCTCGGGCATCTCCACGAACCGGTAGCCCCAGGTGCCGTCGGCCGGGAGCCACCAGGACCGGTGCCACAGGTCCGTCCCGGGCACCTGCTCAAGCAGCGCCGGGGTCACGTCCTCGCGCATCGCGTCGGTGAGCCCGTTGACGTGAACCAGCACCTCCACGTCCGCGCGCTGCTGCCGCCACAGGAACGTCACCTCGGTGAGCCCGTCGCGCGTCTCGCCGAGCAGCGGCGCGCTCTCGAACGAGTCCCACAGGTCCGCGACCGCCTGCCGCCGGTCCGGCTGCGCCAGCAGCTCGCGCAGCCAGGTGGGCTCGGCCGTTCTCGGTGCGTTCATGCCTGGTCCTCGATGGCTCGACGGCGGTCGCGTGGGATCACCATCGGCCGCCCGGTCTCGGGGTCGGGCACCACGAGCGCGTCGAGGTCGAAGACCTCGCGGAGCAGGTCCGAGGTCACGACGTCCGAGGCCTCGCCCTGGGCGATCACGGTGCCGTTGCGCATCGCCACCAGGTGGGTGGTGTAGCGGGCGGCGAGGTTGAGGTCGTGCAGCACCGCCACGAGGGTGCGGCCGGCATCATGCAGGCGCGAGCACAGGTCGAGCACGTCGAGCTGGTGGGAGACGTCGAGGAACGTGGTCGGTTCGTCGAGCAGGATGATCGGTGTCTCCTGCGCCAGCGTCATCGAGATCCAGACCCGCTGCCGCTGTCCGCCGGAGAGCTCGTCCACCATGCGGTCGGCGTGCTCGATCATGCCGACCTCGGACAGGGCGTTCTCCACGGCGTCCTCGTCGGCCAGGGACCACTGACGCAGCAGGCTCTGGTGCGGGAACCGGCCGCGCGCCACCAGGTCGGCGACCGTGATCGCGTCCGGTGTCACCGGCGACTGCGGCAGCAGCCCCACCGAGCGCGCCACCTCCTTGGTGGGCGTGGTGTGGATCGCGCGGCCGTCGAGGATCACCCGGCCGGCGCGCGGGGCAAGCATCCGCCCGAGCGCGCGCAGCAGGGTGGACTTGCCACACGCGTTGGGCCCGACGATCACGGTGAAGCCGCCGTCGGCGATGTCGATGCTGAGGTCCTCGACCACGGCACGCTGGCCGTAGCCGAGGCGCACGCCCTCGGCGCGCAGCCGGGGAGGGGTGTCGAGCTGGGTCATGGGTTCTCCTAGACCCGCCGTGCCAGCAGCACGACGAGATAGACGCCACCCAGGAGCGAGGTGACGAGACCGACAGGGGTGCGGACGCCGACGTCGAGCGACTGACTCAGCAGGTCCGCGAGCACGAGCAACGAGGCGCCCATGAGGAACGAGGGCATCACCAGCACGCCGCCGCGGCCCACGAGGCGCCGCACGATCTGCGGTGCGGCGAGCGCGATGAACGCTATCGGGCCGGTGGCGGCCACGGCGATCGCGGTGAGCGCGACGGCGAGCACCATCACGCCGAACCGGTACCGCTCCACCGGGACGCCGAGCGAGGTGGCTGCGTCATCGCCCATCTCCATGACCGACAGCCGCCGCGCCGCCACGAGCAGCGCCGGCATCAGCACCACCACCGCCACCAGCACCGCCAGGGCGTGCGGCCAGCCGCGGGCGGTCAGCGAGCCGGACTGCCACAACTGGGCCTGCGTGGCGTCGTCGAGATCGGCACGCACCATGAGGAAGGACGTGATCGCGCTGGTGATCGCGCCGATGCCGATGCCCACGAGGATCAGCCGCAGACCGCCGCTGACGCCGTCCTTGCGGGCGAGCGCGTAGACGGCCAGTGCGGTGAGCACACCGCCGGTCACGGCGGCGATCGCGGTGGCGAGGATGCCGCCGTCGAGCACCACGATCTGGATCACGGCACCGGTGGCGGCGCCACTGGTGAACCCGATGATGTCGGGGGAGCCGAGCGGGTTGCGCGACAGGCTCTGGAACACGGCGCCGGCCACGCCGAGGCTGCCTCCCACGCCCATCGCCGTGACCAGGCGCGGCAGGCGCCGGTTGCGCACGGTACGGATCACGCCGTCCTCGCCGTCGCCGACCAGGGCGCGCACCACCTCCCCGAAGGTGAGCTCCATGGTGCCATGCAGCATCGTGACGATCCCGATCGCCACGGTCATGGCCAGCAGCACGAGCCCCACGACCATCACCCGCGGCGAGAACCGCACCGAGAAGGCGCCGAGGCGGATGACGCGACCGCTGACCAGACGGGGCCGGCTGCCGAGATGCAGGTTGCTCATAGCGCCGCCATCCTGCGAGACCGCACCAACGCCACGAACAGCGGCCCGCCGAGGATCGCGACCGAGATGCCGGTCTGCAGTTCCTGCGGTGCGACCACCGCGCGGCCGATCACGTCGGCCACCACGAGGAACGCCGGTCCGACCACGAGCACGCCGGGGATCAGGTAGCGGTGGTCCGGCCCCACGATCGCGCGGACGATGTGCGGGGCGGCCAGCCCCACGAACCCGATCGGCCCCGCCGCGGCGGTGGCGGCACCGGCCAGCAGCACCACCGCCAGCGCCGAGCCGGCGCGCGCCAGCCCGGGGGTGGCACCGATGCTGCGCGCGACGTCCTCACCGAGCGCCACGGCGTTGAGCGAGGGAATCAGCACGATCGAGACGAGCACGCCCACGCCGATGAACGGGAGCACCACGAGGGCGACGTCGAGCCCGCGCCCCAGCGTGGAGCCCACGGCCCAGTAGCGGAAGGCGTTGAACGCCTGCTCATGGCTGATGAGGATCGCGCCGACCACGGCGCCGAGTGCCACCGAGACGGCCGCGCCGGCCAGGGCCAGTCTCGCGGGGGTGGCGGCGCTGCGGTGCGCGGACCCGAGCATGTACACGAGCAGGCTGGTGAGGGCGGCGCCGCCGAAGGCGAACCAGATGTAGCCCTGCACGGTGCTGACGCCGAGAAAGGCGATCGCGACCACGACCGCCGCAGAGGCGCCCGCGTTGACGCCGAGCAACCCGGGATCGGCGAGCGGGTTCCGGGTGACCGATTGCATGAGGCTGCCGGCCAGCCCGAGCGCGAGCCCCACGAGCAGCGCGATCACCGTGCGGGGCAGCCGGGACAGGATCACGATGCGGTGGTCGTCGATGCCGGGGTCGTAGGCGCGCAGCGCCTCCAGGACCGTGCCGGCAGGGATCGAGTGCGAGCCGATCATCAGTCCGAGGATCCCGCCGGCCGCGATCAGCACGAGACTGATGACCACCAGCAGGGTGAAGCGCCGGAACGCCCCGGTGGATCGCGTGAGCGCGACCCGCCGGGGCGACCGGGGTGCGGTCGAGACCGCGGTGGGGCTCACGCCCCGTAGGCCTCGACCAGCAGCTCCACGATCGCGCTCGCGCTGTAGTAGTCGATGCGGAACGATGTCGGCCCGAGTGCCAGCACGCTCTCGGCAACCACCGCGGACTGGTTCGCGAGCAGCGGGTCGGACAGCAGCGGCTGGGTGTCGTCGCTGGAGACGACGAACAGCGTGCTGACATCGGCCAACGCGCTCGGCAGGTTCTCCTGGGTCACGAAGGACACGTCGGAGCGAGTCTCGTCGGCCAGCTCGGCGGGCGCCTCGACGTACTCGAAGCCCATCGCGGTCAGCACGGCAGCCTGGGCGCTGCCGGCCGAGAAGATGCCGCCGCCCTCGGCGCCGTTGTAGGTCAGGGCCGTCACGGGCTGCTCCGGCAGCGTGATCGCGGCGGCCTGCTCGGCCACCCAGGCGTCGTAGTCGGCCACCACGCCGGCCGCCTGATCCTCGAGACCGGTCGCCTCGCCCAGCACCGCGGCGAGATCCTGCCACGTGGCGGAGCCGTAGTCGAGCATGACCGTCGGTGCGATCTCGCTGAGCTGGTCGTAGGCGTCCACGGTGGCGTCCTGGCCGATCGTGGAGCCGATGATCAGGTCGGGCTCGGCGACCTCGATCGCCTCGAGGTCGAGCTCGAGGTTGGGGTAGAGGACCTCCACGCCGCGCTCGGTGGCGACGTCGGCCCACTGCGAGAAGAAGCCGTTGTCATCGGTGATCGGGCTGACCGAGGTGGCTGCGGACGCCACGACCGGGGCGTCGATCGCGAGCAGTGTGCCCGTGAGCGTGATGGAGGTGGAGACGATGCGCAGCGGCTGCTCGGGGATCTCGGTGGTGCCGGAGTCGTGGTCGACGCTTCGCGGCCATGCGCCGTCGCTCTCGCTCGAGGTGGTCTCGTCGGTACCGCCGGTGGGGTCGGTCGCCTCGTCGTCGGGGCCGGTGGAACAGGCCGCGAGAGACAGAGTGGCCACGGCCGCCACGAGGGCGACCGCGGAGCGTAGGTGGGTGCGCACAGGAGCAACTTCCAGTCAGGCTGTCAGAAAGTGACAGAGTGGGGCGACGTGTCGTCAACAGGCTGTCGCCTAGAACATAGGTAAGGCTTACCTATGCGCGCAAACTGCCGTGGTGTGTGCTCCGCCACACCCGGGTCGCTCAGGTGTCGTAGCGCCAGAGCGTGGCGCCGGTCTCGTCCTGGACGACGGCGGAGGTCGTGTTCTCGAGGTCGAGCGTCACCACGAGATGGGCGTCCGGTCCGAGCGCGCGGTACCGCAGCCGGGTGTTGGTGAGGTCGAGCACCTCGGTGCGCGACGCGGTCAACCAGGGATGGCGTCGCCTGAGCGAGATCAACGCACGGTGAGCATCGAGCAGACGGCGAGTTACGCCGTCGGGAACGATCTCGGCCGGGGAGTCGGGCAGCGCGGTGCGCACCGCGTCGTCACCACCCAGGCGCTCCTCCTTGGTGCCGAGCAGGCCGAGCTCGTCGCCGTGATAGATCGACGGGAACCCGGCGACCGTCATCAGCACCGTGAGCGCGAGCACCGCGCGGTCGGGGCCGAGGGGGGGGGCGATGCGGGTGACGTCGTGGTTGCCCACGAAGGTGGTCGGCACGAACACTTCCAGCCGGTCCTGGTGCCGCCCGAGG
>NZ_JBMDXJ010000200.1:0-2970 GCF_048594945.1 Pseudactinotalea sp.
TGCTGCTGCTCGGGCGGGCGTCGATGTGCCCGCCCCCGAGATCGTGGTGGGGCCGGACGCCGCCACGCAGGCGGCAGGCGCTGGCGCCGACGTGGTGCTCAACGGCATGACCGGCTCGATCGGGCTCGCACCGACGCTCGCCGCCCTGACGGCCGGTTCCACGCTCGCGCTCGCGAACAAGGAGTCGCTCGTGGCGGGCGGGCCGCTCGTGCGAGCGGCACAGCAACGACCCGATCAGCTCGTGCCGGTCGACTCCGAGCACTCGGCGATCGCGCAGTCGCTGCGCGGCGGCCGGCGCGAGGAGGTCGCTCGGATCATCCTGACGGCCTCGGGCGGGCCGTTCCGCGGCCGCACGCGCGCCGAGCTCGCCGACGTCTCACCTGAGCAGGCGCTCGCGCACCCCACGTGGGCGATGGGTCCGGTCGTGACCACCAACTCGGCGACCCTGGTGAACAAGGGACTCGAGCTGATCGAGGCGCACCTGCTCTTCGACGTGCGGGTCGAGGACATCACGGTGGTGGTGCACCCGCAATCGGTCATCCACTCGATGGTGGAGTTCGCCGATGGGTCGACGATCGCGCAGGCGTCCCCGCCGGACATGCGGCTCCCGATCGCGCTCGCTCTCGGGTGGCCCGACCGGGTTCCGGGTGCGGCGCAGCCATGCCGGTGGGATGAACCCACGGCGTGGACGTTCGAGCCGGTGGACAACGAGACGTTCCCGGCACTCGACCTCGCACGTGCCGCCGTGACGGCATCGGCCACGCACCCCGCGGTGTACAACGCCGCGAACGAGGAGTGCGTGGAGGCGTTCCTCGCCGGCAGGATTGGTTTCCTCGACATCGGGGGCACGCTCGAGCGTGTGCTGGGGGAGCACGAGGGCACCGCTGCCGCCGCGCTCGACCTCGACGCGGTGTCTGCGGCGGAGACCTGGGCCCGTGCCCGCGCGCACGAGCTGATCGGCTGAGCCTCACCAGGCGTACCGAGACCGGCGCTCCCAGTTGGCGCACGGTTGCACCGACCCGCGCCGCACGGTCGCGCATGGCGGCAGCGGCTCTGGCGGCGCGGTAGCAGCGGTATCGGTTGAAGGAGTCGCGGGCGTGCCGGCGCTCTGCCAGAGGCTCTTGTCGAGCCACCATCCGTTGAGGTAGATCTCGCAATCACAGAACGCGCCGGCCTGCCCGAGGTGGCGCAGCAGCGCGGTGGCGCTCGCAGCGGTCGTGTCACGGAAGCGCGTCGCGAACCGCAGGCTCGTGTCGCACCCGAAGTCGTCGAGCATTCTCGCGACGTAGCACTGCAGGCACTCGCCCTCGTGCGGGCGCATCAATTCCTCGGCGAACTGGCGCAGCATCTGGTCTGCCCACGTGTCGGGGGCGCCGGGGGTCACATCGGTCTCTCTCATCCATGTGGTCTACCCGCCAGGTCCGACATCGCGTGCCACCTCCGCCGTCGTGGGGACCGCGCGTACCTCGTTCGGCCGATGTGTGAAGCCCGCTGTGCCCGAAGACTGAGGGTGGAGGTAGCCATGGGGAAGCCGAAGGACGGGGACGGCCGCGCGCTCACGCCGATGCGCGGCTGGCAGGTGCTGCACCGGACGATGTTCGGCATCGACCACCGGGGCGTCCGGTACGTGGTCGACGTGCCGATCTTCGACGACGATGCCGTGCTGTACGTCGACGGGAGGCAACGGTCGAAGGCCTCCTTGCCGACCAGGTTCCCGGTTCCTGGCGGGCGGATCGAGGTGGCGTCGTCGACGTACGGACTCAAGCGGATGCACCTCGTGCTCGAGGACGGCAGTGAGCAGCAGCTCTACCCCGCGCCTCGCACCGCGGAGTGGTGGCGGGCTCGCCTGGACGTCGCGAACCCGCGCCTGAGCCGGTGGCTGGCGCGAACGGCCGTGGTGATGCTGGTCCTCGGCCTTGCCGTCGCCCTCCCCGAGGTCGCTGAGCGGATCACGGCGATCGATGCCGTCGCGGAGCAGGTCGGCACGTTCACCTCGCCGGTGGCGCTGCCGGGCTGGCTCACGGCGACGTTGCTCGTCGGTGGCGTGCTCGCCGGAATCGAGCGCGCCCTCACGCTGCGCAACCACTGGTTGCTCGATGTCGACACCTTCTGGCTCAGTTGACCAGCCGGGCCCGCTGCTCGCGGTAGTGCGCGTTCTCCATCACCCCGAGCACGTTGCCGAACGGGTCGGTCACTGACGCCGTGACGAAACCTTCGCCTCGGACGGTCGGCCCCTCGAGCGTGGTGGCGCCGAGCGCGAGCAGTCGGGCGTGGGCCGACTCGACGTCGTCGACCGACCAGTGCAGCACGGCGCCGGCCGCGGTGCCCACGGGGTAGGGCGCCCATGCGGCGTCGATGACGCCGACCTCGGTCTCCAGGTCGCCGATGCGCCACTCCGCGTACGCGACAGGCCCCTCCTCGGGCCGGCGGAAGTACGGTTCGAGCTCGAACAGCTCGGTGTACCAGGCGATCGCCGCAGGCATGTCGGCGGCGTAGATGTTGACGGTGGCTGGTCCGTGGAACACGGTGTCTCCTTCGTTGTCGGTCTCACCACTCTCGCCGCCAAACTGCGCACCTAGTGAGCACTTTTCTGGATAACGTCGGAGCATGCGCGCCGATCGACTCGTGGCCGCGACGCTCTACCTGCAGCGCCGCGGGACCGTGACTGCCGCGGCCCTCGCCGAGCACCTGGAGGTCTCGGTCGCCACAGCGCGCCGCGACCTCGAGGCACTCAGCGGTGCCGGCGTGCCGGTCTACCCGCAGCGCGGTCGCGGCGGCGGGTGGCGGCTCGTCGGGGGCGCGCGGACCGATCTGACCGGGCTGACCGCGCCCGAAGTGCAGGCGCTGTTCGTGGCGTTGGGAGGCATCGGCAGTGATGCCACCGCTCGCACTGCGCTGAACAAGTTGGTGCAGGCGCTACCCCGAACCTTCCGCCGACGAGCCGAGGTCGCGGGCTCCACAGTGCGGGTG
>NZ_JBMDXJ010000201.1:0-11925 GCF_048594945.1 Pseudactinotalea sp.
GGATGCGCTCACCCCGGTCGACATCGGCGACGTCTGCCTCAACATCGACCACGCCTGGTTCGCCGAGGCCGGGATCGACGAGCCCAGCACCTTCGAGGACCTGCTGGAGCCGGAGTACGCGGACCTGACCGTGGTCAGCAATCCGGCCACCTCCTCGCCCGGGCTGGCGATGCTCGCTGCCACCGTGGGCGCGTTCGGGGAGGACGGCTATGCCGAGTACTGGGCCGGCCTGCGCGAGAACGGGCTCAAGGTCACCAGCGGCTGGTCGGACGCCTACTACGTGGACTTCTCCGGCTCCGAGGGCGCGGGTGATCGCCCGATCGTGCTCTCCTACTCGACCTCGCCCGCGTTCGAGGTCGGCGAGGGCGAGACCGAGGCACCCACCGGTGCGCTGCTGGACACCTGCTTCCGGCAGGTCGAGTACGTCGGCGTGCTCGAGGGCGCCGCGAACCCTGAGGGTGCACAGGCGTGGGTCGACTTCATGCTCAGCCCGCAGGTGCAGGCCGCGATCCCGGACAACATGTACGTGTACCCGGTCGACGATGCCGTGGAGCTGCCCGCGGGCTGGTCCGAGTTCGCGCCGCTCTCGCCGAACCCGATCGCCGTCACCCCCGAGGAGATCGCCGCCGGCCGCGACACCTGGATCGACACCTGGACCGCGACGGTCATCGACTGACCGCCTGCCGTCTCCTTCACTCCTCCCACCGGCCGAACAGGAGGTTCTGCACCGTATGAGCGTCGATAGCGGGCAGAACCCCCTGGTCGGCGGGCGCGGGAGGGGGAAGGTTGCGGGGGTTCTTGGGTGGGGGGCCGCGGTTCTTGTGCCGCTGGCCTTTCTCGGGGTGTTCTTCGCCTGGCCGACGGCGGCGCTCGTGGCCCGCGGGCTGGTCACCGAGGGTGCTCTCGACCTGAGCGGCTTCGCGGAGGTGCTCGGTCGGCCGCGCACCTGGCGGTTCGTGGGGCTGACACTGCTGCAGGCAGCGCTGGGAACGGGCTTCTCGTTGCTGCTCGGGCTGCCGGCCGCGTACGTGCTGTACCGCTGCAGCTTCCGCGGCCGCACCCTGCTGCGCGCCCTCGTGACGGTGCCGTTCGTGCTCCCGACCGTGGTGGTCGGCGTGGCGTTCCGAGCCTTGCTGAGCAGCTCCGGCCCGCTCGGCTTCCTCGGCCTCGACGGCAGCCTGACGGCGATCGTGGCCGCCCTGGTGTTCTTCAACTACGCGGTGGTGGTCCGCACCGTCGGCGGCCTGTGGGAGCGGCTCGATCCCCGGGCCGAGGAGGCCGCCCGCGCGCTCGGAGCGAGCCCGTGGCAGGCGTTCACGCGCGTGACGCTCCCGATGCTGGCGCCCGCGATTGCCTCCGCCGCCTCGATCGTGTTCCTGTTCTGCGCCACCGCGTTCGGGGTGGTGCTCATCCTCGGCGGCACCCGCTACGGCACCATCGAGACCGAGATCTGGGTGCAGACCACGCAGTTCCTCGACCTCCGTGCCGCCGCGGTGCTCTCGGTCGCCCAGCTCGTAGTCATCACGATCGCGCTCACCGCCGCCGCGCGCACCCGCAAGCGACGCGAGCGCGCGCTGCGACTGGCCGGTGCCACGATCAGGCCGCGCCCCCTCCGGCTGCGCCCCACCCCGGCCACCGGCTGGGGTGACCTGGTCCCCGCGACCGTGACCGCCGTCGTCGGGCTCGGGCTGCTGGCGTTCCCGCTGCTCAACCTGTTGCTCGCCAGCTTCCGCACCCCGCAGGGATGGGGGCTGGGCAACTACCTCGCGCTCGGGACCACCGGCGGCACCAACGCTCTCAGCGTCACGGTGTGGCAGGCGCTGGCGACGTCGCTGCGCACCGCGGTGGATGCCACGGTGATCGCCGTGGTGGTCGGCACGCTTGTGGCGCTGGTGGTCTCGCGCCGCCCTCGGGGCCGCACCGCGCAACGCGCCATCGGGGTCATGGACGCCGCGGTGATGCTGCCGCTCGGCGTGTCGGCTGTCACGGTCGGGTTCGGGTTCCTCATCACGCTCAACCGCCCGCCGCTGGACCTGCGCAGCTCGCTGGTGCTGATCCCGATCGCGCAGGCCGTGGTGGCGATCCCGCTCGTGGTGCGCACCGTGCTGCCCGTGCTCCGCGCGATCGACCCGCGGCTGCGCGAGGCCGCAGCGGTGCTGGGCGCGACGCCCGGCCGGGTGCTCGCCCACGTGGACGGCCCGTTCCTGGCGCGCTCGCTCGGACTCGCGGTCGGCTTCGCGTTCGCGGTCTCGTTGGGGGAGTTCGGGGCGACGGCGTTCCTCGCCCGCCCGGACCGTCCCACGCTGCCGGTCGTGATCGTGCGGCTGCTCGGCAGGCCCGGCGCCGAGAACTACGGGATGGCGCTCGCGGCAGCAGTGGTGCTGGCGATCCTGACAGCGACCATCATGGGGATCGCCGAGCGGCTGCGTGAGGCCGGCGGCGTCGGATCGGGGGAGTGGTAGATGACGCTGAGTATCCACGGTGTGACCATCACCTACGGCTCCGCCGGAAGCCCGGCGGTCGACGACGTCACGCTCGAGGTAGCCACCGGTGAGGTGATCGCGCTGCTCGGCCCCTCCGGGTGCGGCAAGTCGTCACTGCTGCGGGCCGTGGCGGGGCTGGAGCCGCTGATCGCCGGTCGGATCGAGTGGGACGGGCGCGACCTCGCCGGCACCCCCGTGCACCGCCGCGGCTTCGGCCTGATGTTCCAGGACGGCCAGCTGTTCCCGCACCGCGACGTGGCCGGCAACGTCGCGTTCGGGCTGCAGATGGCGGGCCGTCGGGACTACTCGCGCGTCTCCGAGCTGCTCGAGCTCGTGGGTCTCGCCGGGTACGAGCGGCGCCCGATCAGCACCCTTTCCGGGGGCGAGCAGCAGCGCGTCGCGCTGGCTCGCGCGCTCGCTCCGCAGCCGCGGTTGTTACTCCTCGACGAACCGCTCTCTGCGCTCGACCGCGGCCTGCGCGAGCACCTTGCCGTGGAGATCGCGGAGATCCTGCGCACCACCGGCACCACGGCCGTGTACGTCACGCACGACCACGACGAGGCGTTCACCGTCGCCGACCAGGTGGCCCTCATGCGCGCCGGTCGCCTCGTGCAGACCGGCACGCCCGCCGACCTCTGGGCTGCGCCTGTCGACGCCCAGGCCGCCACCTTCCTGGGCTATCGCGTCGTCACCGACGACGGCGGGACATGCCTCGCGCTCGGACCTCGCGCTGTGCGCGTGGCCCACCCGGGTGAGGCGCCGGACGCCACGGGCGTCGTCACGGGCCTCACGTTCGCGCGGGGCGAGCGGCTCGCGCTCGTCGACGTCGAGCGATGGGGTGGTCAGGTGCGAGCGCGCACAGGTGCGATCGAGACCGAGCCAGGCTCCGCCGTCGGGCTCATCCTCGAGGCCGACGGGACGATCGTTCTGGAGCCGGGATCAGCTGACTGAGCTGACACCACGCGGCACGACTGGCGGCAGACGTGCTGGTGCCGACGACAGACCTGCCCATGGCGAGGCGCTGCGACCGGGCGCGGCTGCTGCCACACTGCTGCGCTATGGGTGACTACTTCGACTGGTGGTGGGGCGGCGGCAGCTGGTACGACCGCAAGCAGCAGGAGCAGATGGCGTCGCTGCACGCCACGCAGACTCGCGCCACCTCGCGGCTGCGGAGCAAGTTGCGCGAGGAGGCGAAGCGGTCGCAGGACCTCGCGACGCGGTTGAGCAAGCTCGAGGATGCCGTGATCGCCTCGATCGAGCTCGAGGACCTGCGCGGCATGATGGACAACTTCTCCGATGCCGCGGCCACGAGGCAGTACGCGCGTGACGTGCTGGCGCGGATCCCCGCACTCGGGCGCGTGGCATCCACGCAGAACCCGCAGGTCCCACCGGACGTGCCCGACTACTGGCTGCACCCAGCAGTGCGGGCGGTCGCCGCCGGGCTCGACGGCGATGCCGCCACCGAGCGGACCGCTGCCGACGAGGCGCGCCGCCGCGACCCGGCCCGCACCGCGCAGTTCTTCGCGGCGGTCGCCATCCTGCGCGGCACCGCCGTGGCCGACGACGACCTCGCCACCCTGTGGCCCACGAGCCGGCAGGTGAGCCAGTATCAGCGGTCGCTGTGGCTCGCGGTCGCGGGTGGTGGCCTGGGCGAGGAGGCGCGGACCTCGCTCGTCAACGCCCTGACGTGGGCAGTGGGACGTGATGCCGACGTGGAACCAGCCGAGGACGATGCCCTGCGGCTCGTCCGGGTGGCACAGCGTTCGTCCAGCCCGCCCCAGGTTCCGCTGGATGAGGTCGTGGTCTCCGCGATGCTCGGGCGGCGCAAGCCGACGGATCCGGCCGGGGCAGCCGAGGCTCTCAGCACCCTCCGTGAGGCTGTCGCGGCCGCGATGGCAGGCGCTGACACGACGTCGACCACCGGCGAGGTCCCGGACGGGGTGGCCGATCTGCTCGCGCAGGTGGTCAGTGCCGGCGCGCCTGCCGAGGAGCCGCTCGTCGCGCGGATCATCGAGCTCCGTGGTGCACTCGCGGCCATCGGCGCCACCACGGCGATCGCGACGCCTTCGATGCTGGACGACGCCTCGCTCGACGTGGTCGAGCTGCTGCGCGCCGACCTCGGCCCTGGTGCCGACCCCGGTGCGAAGGCCGTGGCGGTCCGGGCGCTGGCCGAGCCGATCGATCGGGTGGCCGCCGGCCTCGCCGACGTCGCGGCGCAGGAGCTGCCTGACGGCGCCGATGTCCGCGTGGGCTCCGGGGTCACGGTGGCCGTGACGTCGCTCGGACCCGTGGACACCGACTGGCGCCGTCGGCTGGCCGAGCGGATGAAGGCTCAGATGCCGAGCTCCGGCCCGAACGTCGGGCAGATGGTCGGCGGCGGCGTCGCCGCGATCCTCGGGATCGTGCTCGGCATCGTGGCCGCACCCGGGTGGTTCGTGCTGGCGGTGGCCGGCGGTGCCCTCGCCGGCTACGGCTACTGGCAGCTGAATCGCGCGCGGCGCGATGCCGAGCAGCGCATGAGCACGGCGGTCGCCGATGCTGACGCCGCCATCTCCGCACGTGCCTCGGAGCTCGCGGGGGCGATCGCGATCTCTCGCGGGCGCCAGGCAGCGGTGCCGGACGAGCTCGCCCAGGTCCGCGCCGCACTCGCCACCGACTGACCCGCTGGCGCCACGCGCCGACCTGCGAGCCCGCCCACCCCTTCGCTCCCCGCGGGGCCGAGCGGAGAGCGGTGTGCTAGAATAGTTGAAAACTTGACTACATCAACGGAGGCGGAGATGGACCGGATGGCCCAGAGCACGGCGATGGGTGACGTCGAGCTCCTCGTGCGTGACCTCGACGGCGTGATGGCGTACTACGCCGACGGCGTGGGCCTGGACGTGCTCCGGCACGACGGCCCCGAGGCGGTCCTCGGTCGTGGGAGCGAGCCGATCATGCGGCTCGTGCGGCGGACCGACCTGCCCGAGTTCGAGCGCGGGGAGGCCGGCCTGTTCCACACCGCGATCCTGTTCGCCGACCAGGCGAGCCTGGCCCGTTCCGTCGCGAGCCTCGCGAGGTTCGCCCCGCGCAGCTTCACCGGCTCCTCGGACCACCTGGTCTCAGAGGCGTTCTACTTCGACGACCCCGAGGGCAACGGGGTGGAGCTGTACGTGGACCGCCCGCGCGACCAGTGGCGGCGCACCGCCGGCGGTGGCGTGGAGATGGCGACGATCTACCTCGACCCGAACAACTTCCTCCAGACGCACCTGCCGAACGCCCCGAAGCCGGAGCACGACGGCGCAGGGATCGGGCACGTCCACCTGCAGGTCGGCGACCTCGCCCAGGCCGAGCAGTTCTACGCGGGCGTGCTGGGCTTCGACGTGATGGCACGGTACGGCTCGCAGGCGCTCTTCGTCGCTGCCGGCGGCTACCACCATCACATCGGGATGAACACCTGGAACAGCGCCGGCGCCGGACCCCGCGCCGCCTCGCTCGGACTCGGCCAGGTGAGCATCGAGCTCCCCACCACCGACGACCTGGACTCGCTGCACTCCCGCCTGCGCACTGCCGGCGTCGAGACGCGGCACGACGGCCAGACCCTTCGCTTCGACGACCCGTGGAAGACGCTGATCGAGGTGCACGCCGCTGCGGCGTGAGGCAGGCTCGTGACGTGACCAACCTCGAAGCGAGACCGCCCGAGATCGATGCACCTGCGCCGTCGGCCTGCGGGCCGACCGTACAACTGCTGGAGACGCGCGAGGTTCCCCTCGGAGGGATCCGTGCGATGCAGGTACGGCGCACGCTGCCGCAGCGTGCCCGCTCCACGGTGGGCGCGTGGTGCTTCCTTGATGCGTTCGGCCCGTCGGACGTACCGATGACCGTGCTGCCGCACCCGCACACCGGGCTGCAGACCGTCACGTGGCCGCTGGCCGGCGAGATCCGCCACCGCGACTCGCTCGGCAACGACCTGTTGGTCCGACCGGGCGAGCTCAACCTGATGACGGCAGGCACCGGGATCGCGCACTCCGAGATCTCGGCCGACGGTGTGGAGCTGGCCGGGGTGCAGCTCTGGGCCGCGCTGCCCGACGGTGTGGACGCGCCGTCGTTCGAGCACGTCGCCGACCTGCCGGGGCTGAGCGGCGACGGGTGGTCAGGAATCGTCTTCGTCGGTGAGGTCGGAGCAGTGGCGTCACCGGCGACCGTGCACACGCCGCTCCTCGGCGTCGACCTCATCTCCGAGCCGAGCACCGTGCTGACGCTGCCTCTGGAGCCAGGCTTCGAGCACGCGCTCCTGCTCGTCGACGGTGAGGCGGAGGTCGACGGCGTCCCGATCCCGCCCGGGCCGCTCGCCTTCCTCGGCATGCAACGAGAGTCGCTCACGATCCACGTCGGCGCCGAGGGTGCCCGGATGCTGCTGCTGGGCGGCGAGCCGTTCGAGGAGCCGATCGTGATGTTCTGGAACTTCGTGGGGCGGGACCATGATGCCGTGGCCCGGGCACGCGCCGACTGGGAGGCCGACGCTCGGCTGCCGCTCGAGGACGCGCGGCGCCGCTTCGGCACCGTGCCCGGTCACGGCGACGACCGGATCCCCGCCCCTGTGCTGCCCGGCGCGAGGCTCAAGCCCCGGCAGCGCCCGTCAGGAGCCTGAGGCGAGTCCGGCGTCGCCTGGCAGGGTGAGCTGCCAGGCTGCGCCACCGCCGGCCGGGTAGAACCCGAGCGCCACGTTGATGCTGAGCATGTAGTCGTTCTCCTCGGCGTTCCACGTGTGCACGCGGGCCGAACCCGGGCGCTCCTGTGCCAGGCGTTGCAGATTGGCCGCCTTGAGCCACATTCCCAGCCGGTGTCCGCGGTGGTCGGCCCGCACGATCGTGTTGTCCTGGAAGGTGACCTCCGGCTGGTCGTGCTTGAAGTCGATCGCCGTGTACCCGGCCAGCTCACCGCTCGGGCGGTGCAGCGCGGCCAGCACGATGCGGTGCCAGCCCTGGTCGGCGAGATTGACCTCCGAGGTCCGCACCCGCTCCGGCGTCCACTGCTCCTCCTCCCAGGTGATCCCGGCGCTCGGGGCATCGGTGCTCATGCTGCGCAGCAGCACGCAGTAGGAGTCGAGCCGCTCCTCGGGCACCGTGTCGCCCCAGGCGATCAGCTCGTAGTCCTCGCCGGCCGTGGCCTGGGCCTCCGAGCGGAATCGTTCGAGCGCCGCTGGCGAGACCGGGAGCTCGAGCACCGAGTGCCGCTCCGCCTGCTCGAGCCGGAAGCCTCGCGCCAGCGCGAAGCGCGTGGCGGGGTCGTTACCGGGGACGCGGCCCGAGCCGGTCGGCGCCGACATCGCCTCGGGGTCGTCGGCGGCGGGCTCGACCCCGAAGCTCGACCACGCTTGCAGCACCGTGCGGCCCTCGTCCTGCACCTGCCGCAGCGCGTGCTGCCACAGCGCCTCGCCTACGCCGTGACCGCGGGCCCGCGGCCGCACACCGATCCAGATATTGGCGCTCGCGGTGTTGTCTTCCAGCGGCAGCCAGACCGATCCGACGCCGAGCACGTCGGCCTCCGTCGGATCGGCCACGTCGGCAGGCACTGCGAGCGACCGCAGCTTGCGGTTGCTCTCCTGGTGCGCCAGGCCCGCGACCACCTCGGCGGGCGTGGTGACGAAGTCGTCGACCCCCCACACCTCGGCGTCGAGCAGGGACGTCACGTCGGCGACTGCGCGCGCCTGCCAGTCGGGCGCCTCGGTGGCGGAGGCGGGAGCAGGAACGTCGATGATCCGATACCTCATCGCACCAGGGTGACGGGTAGTGGTGCCCGGCGTCACGGCAATTGCCGGGCCGGCACGTTGTTACCCTCGCCGAGCAAGGACGTACGCGATCGGAGGGCACATGGGCAACGGAGAGGCGTTCGTCTACATCTTCCCGATCATCTTCGGCGTGCTGGTGATCGGCATGCTCATCTACGGGGTGTACGCCAACAAGAAGCACCGTGAGGCAGCGCAGGCGTTCGCCGCCGAGCGTGGCTGGACCTACACCCCACGCGTTCCCGGGCTCACCAGCCGCTGGCGCTCCGATCCGTTCAACAACGGCCACAGCCGCCGTGCCACCAACGTGCTCACCGGAGACTTCCACGGCTGCCACGTGGTCTCGATGGACTACCAGTACACGACCGGCAGCGGCAAGAACTCGACGACCCATCGGTATCACGTGGTCGCGCTGAGCCTGCCGGTGCCGCTGCCGTGGCTGCAGCTCACCCCGGAAGGCTTCGGTGCGGGGGTCGCCAAGTTCTTCGGCGGTCAGGACATCCAGTTCGAGTCGAAGGCGTTCAACGACGCGTGGCGCGTGCGAGGTCCGGAGGGGCAGTACGCGTTCGACTTCATTCACCCGCGCATGATGGACCGGCTGATGGAGCCCGACGCGCTGGGGCGACAGATCACGGTCGAAGGCACCGACATCTTCCTGGCGGCCTCCGGCAAGCAGGTGCTCCAGGCCGTGGACTACTACGTCAACCTGCTCTACGGCATCGAACAGCTGATTCCTCGTCACCTCTGGCTCAAGGTGGGCCACGACCCGCTCCAGGCCGGCGGCGCATGAGGCGAGGCCACCGACCGGCGGCCGTCGCCGTCGTCGGGCTCGGACTGAGCGCCGCCCTGGCGGCATGCAGCTCGGCCGACCCCGCGGCCGTGGCAGCGGTCGGACTAGACGACGACGGCTATCTCGCCGTCGTCCGGATGTGCGATGAAGGCCGCACCGTCACCTACGCGCAGTTCGCGCAAGAGCCCGACGGCGTCCCGAGCCTCGCGTGGATCGGGCGCACCGTCGAGCCGATCACCTTCTTCCGGATCGGTTCCGACCCGCCGGACAACTGGGTCCTCGACGTCGACGGCGGCCTGGTCAGCGACGTCACCTACGCGTTCACGGCCACGGCCGACGACCTCAGCGTGACCGGGCCGGACTTCACGTTGGCCGACCTCAACGCGCTGGGCGCAGGCGAGGTGATCACCGCGGCCGGCACCACCGAGCCCGTAGAGGACTTCCTCGAGCACGCGTGCTCGGGCTGAAGGCCTCCGGCACGGCGCGGCCCGGCTGTGCCACGATGACGCCATGGGTCTGCCGCGGAAGTTCCTGGGTGCCGATGAGGACGTCATCCTGCACATGCGCACGCACGGCAAGGACCTCGTGCTCCCGGTCCTGGGGCTGGTGTTCCTCGCCGCGCTGACCTGGGTGTCGATGGCCTTCATGCCGCCCACGTGGGCACCGGCCGGCACCTGGGTGGTGGGCGTCGTGGTCGGGGTGCTGTTCGTGCTGATGGTGCTCGTGCCGTTCCTGCGCTGGCGCACCACCACCTACACGCTGACCGATCGTCGTGTGATCACCCGCAAGGGCATCATCAACAAGTCGGGCCACGACATCCCGCTCTCGCGCATCAACAATGTCACCTACGACCGCAGCCTGCTGGACCGGATCCTCGGCTGCGGCACGCTCCAGCTGACCACCGCGGCCGAGGCTCCGGTCACCCTGCACGACGTGCCTGACGTCGAGCGAGTCCACGTGGTCATGACCGAGCTGCTGTTCGGTGACGAGGCGGGTGCTGTCGCCAAGGCGACCGAGGAGGAATAGGTCGTGTCTCGACGCGCGGGGTGTGGAGACACGACCGTCCCTCACTCCGCCGTCGCGGCCTCCAGGGCGGCAAGCCAGTCGGCCCAGTGCGCCTTCCAGAGCTCGCCGTCGGCCGGTGAGGTGAGCTTGCTGTGCGCCACCGTGACGCGCACCTTGGCTCCGGTCGCGTCGAGGCTGACGAGGATCTGACCGAGGCCTGCCTCGCCGTCGTGCACCGCGAACCGCAGTGACTTCGCGGTGGGGCGGGAACGGAGTGTGGTCTCGAGGCCGGCGATCAGGGTGGCGCGCTCACCGTCGTCGAGAAGCATCGCGCGCAACGCGTCATGATCGATCTTGACGGCGCGGGTCCGGCTGATCGTGAAGGTCCCGTCCTTCATCTGGCCCGGAAGGCGCAGGCCGGTGATGCGCTCGTAGCCGACCGTGACACCCTGCGCCCACCAGCCGTCGACGCCCTGCTGCTCGCGGACCCAGGTGGCGATCGCGGTGTGGCCGGCATCGCGCCCGGGGCCGGCGTCGATGAGTGCCACCCACTCGTCCCAGCCGTGGCCGGTGTTGGCGCGGATCGCCTCGTCGGTGGTGTCCGGGTCGGCGACCCACGCCGACGGCTCGGGGCGAGCCTGGGAGTGGGCGATCAGCGCTCGCCGAGCGGCGGTGTAGCGCTCACCGGTCTTGCTCATGCGGGCGCGGACGCGGCGCTTGAAGGCTTCCTGCGTGGTCATGTCGATCTCCTGTGCTCATCCGGCACGGATCGTCGGCTCGCGCCCGCCGACCCCGCCGGTGCACACGGATCGGAGGTCACGTCGAGCACTCGAGGTCCCCTCTACCTCCTCCCACCGGGGTGGGTACCGGTAGCGCGAGCACCGGGATGGAGGTCTGGCGAGACGTGTCGCCGACCACCAGCATAGGCTGTTCTGCCCGCTTGCCGCCGCCGAACAGGGGGTTCTGCCTGGAATGGCGCCCCTATGCGGGCAGATCCCCCTGGTCGGCGGGTATGCCGGCGCAGCGAGGCGACGTGGGGCTGCAGGACGCGCCCCTACGATCGATGCCATGAGTGATTCGGGTCTGCAGCAGGCACGCGACAAGATGACCGAGGCCGGGGTGGACCCGGTCGCGATCGAGGTGTTCAGCCACTACTACCGGCAGCTGGAGGAGGGGGCCACAGGCCTGATCCCGGAGGACACGATCACCCCGCTGCTGGAGGTGCCGCAGCTGAGCGACGTGGAGATCGCCGACGAGGCCGCCGCCGCTGCGCTGGACGCGACCGTGATCATCAAGCTCAACGGCGGCCTCGGCACCTCGATGGGCATGGACAAGGCGAAGTCGCTGCTGCCGGTGCGTGACGGCAAGTCATTCCTCGACCTGATCGTGCAGCAGGTGCGCAGCGCCCGCGCGAGCACCGGGGCGCGGCTGCCGTTGCTGTTCATGAACTCGTTCCGAACTCAGGACGACACCCTCGCAGCGCTCGCCGCCCACCCCGATATCACCGTCGGCGATCTCCCGCTGGACTTCGTGCAGAGCAAGGAGCCCAAGCTGCTGGCCACGGACCTCACGCCGGTGAGCTGGCCGGCAGATCCTGAGCTCGAGTGGTGCCCGCCCGGGCACGGCGACCTCTACCCCTCGCTGCTGGGCTCGGGCGTGCTCGATGCACTGATCGAGCAGGGGTTCCGGTACGCCTCGGTCTCCAACGCCGACAACCTCGGCGCCGGGCCGAACGCGCCGATCGCCGGCTGGTTCGCTGCCTCGGGCGCCCCGTACGCGGCCGAGGTGTGCACCCGCACGGCCAACGACCGCAAGGGCGGCCATCTCGCGATCCGCAAGTCCGACGGCCAGCTGATCCTGCGCGACACCGCGATGACGCCGGA
>NZ_JBMDXJ010000202.1:0-8745 GCF_048594945.1 Pseudactinotalea sp.
GGTTGGCGGCGTTGTTGCCCGCACGGAAGCCGAAGAAGTTCGCCGTCTGGCTGTCCCACCCGCTGCGCGAGAGGTAGGTCGTGGTGGCGTGGAACTCGCGGTCCAGCGGCAGCTCCGCCTCGTTCGGCGGGACCGGGGTCACCAGGCCCTGCCACATCAGATGCAGCGGCGGCAGCGTCCGCGGCGCCTGCTCGGCACCCGCCTCACCCCACCACGCATAGGCCGGCTGGCCGTAGTGGTCGGCCAGCCAGTGCGTGGCAGGCGACCCGGTGTGGTTGCCGGTCGAGGCGTCGGCGTAGTTGAACTGCAGCCCGGTCGGCCCGGTCATCGCCATCGCGAAGTCCACGGTCCGGTCAAGCCCAGGTGTCTCGGTGATCCCGAAGTCGTCACCGACCGCGGTCTCCAGCGAGGACATCGCCGAGACCAGGAACCGGGTCGCGTACCCCCAGTACACGATCCCCTCGGGATATCCACCATCGGGCCCGTACTCCGCGAGCGCGGTGGGCAGCGAGTCGAAGGCATGATGCATCGCCTCGTTCGCGAGCTCCGGCTCCTCGTCCCCGAGTGCGAGCGCGGCCATGATCATCCCGCTGTTGCACACGATGTTCCAGTTGTGCGTCGCCGTGGTCCAGGAGGCACCGTTCTCGTGCTGAGCGATCGCGGGCTCGAGCCCGAACGTGACCATCGCCTCGCGCACCACCGACCGCTGCTCCGGGTCCATCCAGTCGTAGAGCCAGTCATACCCCACGGCGAACGCGTTGAGCAGTTCGGCGACCGAGAGGAAGCTCTCGGGGTTCCAGTCCGGGAACGCGGCCACGGAGGCCATCTCGGCATAGGCGCGCTCGGCGTAGTCCGCGACGTCGGAGAGCCGGTACGCCAGGCCGAGCACGTACATCCGTCGCTGCACCTCGCGCGTCTCCTCCAGCAACGTGCGACCGTTGCCGAACTCGTACTCCACGAGTGGAGCGTCCAGGTACTCGTCGGCCTGCAGCAGCAGGTCGTCGTACAGCTCGGCCGAGAGATCGTCGGAGGTGACGCGAGCAGAGATCCCGGCCAGGGCGCCGTCGTCGACCATCAGACGCGGGTGCGCGGTGGTGATCAACGCGGCGATGTCCTCGGGCGGTGTGAGCACGGGCTCGGCCTCGCTCTGCGAGTCGGGTGCCGCGCTGGCGGGTGCGAGCGCGGTCAGGGTGAGTGCCGCCCCGAGGGCGGCAACGAGTGCGGCTGTGCTGCGCCGCCGGGTCGATCGGGTGAGGCGGGAATGGGCGTGCTGGATCGTCATCGATCCTCCTGGTGCGTGGGTGGGCAGGCGGGGACGAAGGGTGGGTCGACGGCGTGACGCCGCCGACCCACCGTGGAGAATCAGCCGTTGAGCTCGGCCCAGGCCGCCTCGTACTCGCCCTTGATCGTGGTGCCGACGGCGCTCATGTAGGCCTCGACGGCGGGGCCCCAATCCGTGACCGGCTGGTTGCCGAGCAGGATCTCACCCTGGGTCGCAGTGAGCGCCTGCTGGGCGCTCGCCGCGTTGCTGACGGCGGTCTCGGAGTACAGCCCTACCGTGGGGTTGGGAATCGTGTACTGCAGCCCCGTCTCCTGGTGGTCGAACTGGTCGCGCACGGCCTGCTCGTTCTGCGACTCCCAGATCACCGGTGAGTTCTCGGTGATGTACCGAACCGGCAACGTCGCCTGGTTGACGCCCGCGGAGTTGAGCACCGGGTCTGCGCCGTCGAAGTCGAACGTCTCGCCCTCCACGCCGAAGCGGCGGGTGATGTACTCGGTGCTCCCGAACGGTGCGGCCAGCCAGTCCAGCACGCGCAGGATCTCCAGCAGTCGCTCGGGGTCGTCCTGCTTGGCGATCGCGCTGAAGTGCGACGACGGGTTGCCCGCGGTGCGGACCATGGTGCCGCCGGCTTCACGTGCCGGCGAGAGCATGCCGGTGAGCCGGAAGCCATCGATGTTGGCGCCCTGGATGTAGAACTTGGGCCAACCCGCGTAGCCGCCGATCTGGAAGGCGGTGATGCCGGCCATCATCCACTCGTTCCGCTGGGTGTTCTGGGCCGCGTTGCCATCCGGGTGCACCACACCGGCCTCGTCGAGGGCGACGGCGTCGGCGAGCGCCTGCTCGTACCCGGGCAGGGTTCCGTTGAAGGTGAAGGTGCCGGCATCGTCGACCGACCACGAGTTCGCGATCCCGTTGACTTCGAGCATCTGCGAGAACGGCGTCTGGCCGAACGCCCAGCGACCGGCGCGGTCGTCGGTCAGTGCCTCCGCCATCTCGATGAACTCCTCGAGCGACTCCGGCTGCAGCGAGAGGCCGTGCTCCTCGAGGATGTCGGCCCGGGTGTAGAGCACGTTGCCGATGAGCGACCGCGGCACCGGGACGCCCCAGATCTTCCCGTCGTAGACCGAGCCGAGCCAGGAGGGAGTCGGCAACGCGGCGAGGTTCGGGTAGTCCAGCACGGCGTCACCGGAGAGGTGCTCGGTCAGGTCCGTGAACTTCGCTGCGAGCATCGCCGGCATCTGCTGGTGCTGCCCTTGGATCGCCACCAGGTCGGGCAGGTCGTTGCCGGCGATCGTGGTCGCGAACCGAGCGCTGTAGTCGGCGGAGGGGGTGTACTCCAGATCGAGCTCAGCACCCAGTGCCTCGTTGAGGTTCTGCCAGAGCGCGTTGCTCCCCATCTCCGGCGCCACCGGGTCGTAGGTGAAGGTGAGCGCGCGGATCGCCTGGCCGGAGGTGGCGGGTGCGCCATCGGTGACGGCGGTGGGCGAGGCGGGGTAGCTGAAGTACCCCGGCGAGACATCGGGATTGCTGGAGGTGAGGTCGGCGGGGAAGCCGTCGAACGCCTGGTAGGTCGGGAGCAGGCCGGTCGTGGCACCGCCGCCGGTGGCCGTGGAGCCAGGGTTCGATCCACCGCCACCGGGCGAGGAGCAGGCGGCCACGGCACCGATCGTGCCGAGGGCGCCGGCCAGACCGAGGAAGTTGCGTCGAGAGACAGAGACAGACATGGAAACCTTCCGCTACATCGAGGAGGAGAGGGGGTGGTGGGGTGCGGATCAGCCCTTGACGGCGCCGATCATCAGCCCCTTGGTGAAGTGCTTCTGCAGGAACGGGTAGACGAGCAGGATCGGGATGATGGACAGGACGAGGATCGCCATCTGGATCGACAGCTGCGGGGGCAGGCTGTCGGACCCGGAACCCACGTCGTCGACGCCCATGGGTGTCTCGTTGACGACGTAGGTGCGCAGCACGAGCTGCAGTGGCCACTTCTCCGGCGAGCTGATGTAGAGCAGCGCGCTGAAGAAGGCGTTCCAGTAGCCGACGGCGTAGAACAGGCCGATCACGGCCATCACGGCCTTGGAGAGCGGCAGCACGATCCGCATGAGGATCGTGAGGTCGTTCGCGCCGTCGATGCGGGCCGACTCGTTGAGCTCGGCTGGGATGTCGAGGAAGAACTCCCGCATCACGATCACGTTGAAGGCGTTGATCAGCACGGGCATGATCAGCGCGAGCAGGTTGTCGAGCAGGCCGAGCTGCTTGACCACCAGGTACATCGGGATCATGCCCGGGCTGAACAGCATCGTGAACAGCACGGCGAGCAGGATCGGGCGCGAGCCGAGCGAGCCCGGTCGCGAGAGCGAGTACGCCAGCGCCGCGGTGCAGACCAGCGAGAGCAGCGTGCCCGCGACGGTGATCAGGATGCTGACCCCCAGCGCACGTGTGACCACGCCGCCGGACAAGATGGCCTGATAGGAGGCCAGCGTGGGCTCTCGCACCCAGAACACGAACCCGCCGTTGGCGGTGACTTCTTCCTGGGTGGACAGCGAGGTGGAGATCACGGCGACGAACGGCAGGATCACAGCCGCGCAGCCGATCCCGAGGATCAGGCCGCGCAAGGCCATCAGCACACGGTTGGGCTTGCCCATCCAGGCCGGTCGTCCAGCTTTCGGCGGGCGCCGTGGTGCGCGCGGCTTCGAGGTGAGCCCCAGGGGGGAGGTGGTGGTCATTTCTGGTACACCCCTCGCTCGCCGAACATATGCGCGAGCTTGTTCGCGCCGAGCACCAAGAGCACCGAGATCACGCCCTTCGTCAGACCGACGGCGGCTGCTTGCCCCCAGTTGCCACCGACGATGCCGTGGTTGTAGACGTAGGTGTCCAGCACCTCGCTCGCGGTCGCGCCGACGGCCCCTTGCTGCAGGATGATCTGCTCGAAGCCCACGGTGAGCGCGTCACCGAGGCGCAGGATCAGCAGCAGGATGAACACCGACCGGATCGCCGGCAGCGTCACGTGCCACATCCGGCGCATCGCACCCGCGCCGTCCATCGCCGCGGCCTCGTACTGCGAGGTGTCCACGCGACTGATCGCAGCGAGGAAGATGATCGTGCCCCAGCCGGTGTCCTTCCAGATCACCTGGCTGGTGATCAGCACCTTGAACAGCTCGGGCACGCCGATGATCGAGAAGGTGGCGAGGTCCGCCCCCCGCAGGAACGTGTTGACCATCCCTGCGTTGCCGAGCACCTGCTGGAAGATCGCCACCACGATGACCCATGACAGGAAGTGGGGCATGTAGAGGATCGACTGCACGGTTCGCTTGAGCCGTTCCGAGATCACCTCGTTGAGCAGCAGCGCCAGCGCCAGCGGCAACGGGAACACGAACACGACCTGGATCAGCGTGATGATGACGGTGTTCGTCAGCGCGTTCACAAAGACCGGGTCGCCCGAGAAGATCACTCGGAAGTTCTCCCAGCCCACCCACGGGCTCTCGCCGATCGTCAGGAACGGCTGGTAGCCCTTGAAGGCGATGACGTTGCCGAGGAGGGGCACATAGTGGAAGAGCAGCACCACCAGCACGCCGGGCACGGCCAGCAGGAGTAGCAGCCGGTCACGGCGCCATCGAGCCAGCGGCTGCGTGCTGCGCCGCATGGGTCGCGCGCCCGGGCTCGGCGAGGGGGCGGTGGCTGCCGCCTTCGGTGCCCGCTCAGCCAGCCGGGACAAGATCCGCCTCCCGACCGTGACCTGCGTACCCGGGCGCCGATTCACCGAACAGGATCGTACGGGCGACCTCGCGCAGGCGGTCCCGCGCCACCTCGTTCATCGCGGTCGAGGTCTCGCAAGCGGCGCTCTCGTCGGCGAGCAGCGCGCTCACCGCGGCGGCGCTGCCTGCCGCACCGGCCCGCTCGATCTCGACGACCGCCGCGCCCGCACCAAGGTCGGCGTACATCTCGCCCTTGATGGTGTCGGTGGGCTGCCGGAGGTAGAGGGTCGGGGTGCCATGCACCGAGGCCAAGATCGGCGAGTGGCACTCCATGGAGACCACGGCCCGGGCCCGCGCATAGACCGCGTTTGCCTCCTCCAGCGGCCAGTAGCGCGCCAGCACGTGGACCTGCTCGGCGACGTCGTCGGCCAAGCGCGGGACCAGCTCCTGCTGGGCCAGCTCGACGGCGTAGCTCATCTCGGGGACGACGACGGCGGGCTGCCCGGTCTCCCGGACCCAGGCCGCGATCGCCGCGGCGAGCGCGTCGAGGTCCGCGCCGACTGTTCCGGCGTTGATCGCGTACCTCCGGTCGAACTCGCGGGTGCGCTCGGTCCCGTAGATGTCGGGGTACGGGGTGTAGCGCAGGCGAGGCACGAAGCAGCCGAACGCGCCGGGCGCCAGGCCGCGCTCGGCCAGGAACGCCTCGGCGGCGCGCTCGTCCCGGTGCCCGTAGGCATACGTGCCATCGGGCCCGAACTCCAGCAACCCCGGCGTGATGCCCTGGATGCGCAGGAACTCCAGCGAGATCGAGTCGCGGGCGAAGAAGAACTCCGCGCCGCTGAGCGTCGCGCGGGTGCGGTCCTCGAGGAACGTCGCCGGCAACTCCTGCACCATCGTCCGGAGCTGGTCCAGCGGACCCCACGCCGGCGGGCAGAGCGGGTCGACCGTGACGCCGGCGTAGCCGTAGGGCCGCCCGGTCCGGGCCTGCCAGGCCAGCATGATGTCGTCACGGAAGGCGCCGGCTCCGGAGCCGTGCACGAGCACGTCCGCGGACTCCCAGGCGGCGCGCAGCTCGGCGCTCGTGGGCTCGCCGGCCTCGTCGATGTCGCCGCGGACCACCTCGACAGTGGGGTTCGCGCTCCGCAACATCGCCTCTTCCCGCTCTCCCAGTCGCTGCGCCCACAGGATGATGCGGGCCTGCGGGGCGACGTCGAGCAGCGCCGTGATCAGACCCGGCGAGTGTGCGACGTCGCCGATGTTCACGTTCGCCCAGGACGAGCGGAGCAGGATCGTGCGGGGGGTGGGGTGGGTCACCTTCGATTCCTCCATGGCGCCGGCGCCTTTGCGGTCGGCCTCGGTGCTGACGTATCGTTGCGTCACACTGTGCCGGAGGTCACATGGGTGCGTCAAGTCTTGTTACCGGACTGTGACGCAACGTCGCGTCAGCGACAGCGCGTCAGACACCGACCACGGCGTACTCCCCCAGCTAGCGAGGGCGGCGCGGAGGCGCCGTACTGCCGCGCACGACCACCATCGGAGCGGGATCGTGGATGACCCCTGCCCGCGGCGGGCGGCCCTCCAGCGCCGTGGCAATCTCTTCGACGCCGCGCTGGCCGAGCTCGGCCATCGGCAACCTGACGGTGGTCAGCGTCGGCCGAGCGTGATCGGCAGCCTCGGCATCATGGATCGCGATCACCGACAGCTCACCCGGGATGTCGATGCCGGCGTCCTGCGCTGCGGCGAGCAGACCGATACCCGAGATCACATTGTTGACCACGATCGCCGTCGGGCGTGGTGTCTGTGCGAGTGCCAACGGGAGCCCGAGGGCGCCGGCGTCATAGCCGAACTCGGTGGGGACCAGCGCCCGTGGCGTCAGGCCCGCCCGCTCCATCCGGGTGACGTAGCCGTCGTACCTCGCGGTGGTGACGAAGGCACGCCCGCCGCCGACGTAGGCGATCTCGCGGTGACCGAGCTCGATGAGGTGGTCGGTCGCGATCGCGCCGGCACCGATGTCGTCGACGGCGATCCATCGCCCGTCCGGAGCATGGCGCCCCTCGAGCGTGACGACCGGCGTCTGCTGGGTCTGCAGCAACCGCATGACGGTCTCGTCGATGATCCCGTCGTGACGCATCAGGATGCCGTCGATCGAACCGCGCCCGAGCAACCGGGTCAGGAAGTGGCTGCCGGACTTCATCCAGATCGTGTCGCCGAGCACCACCGCCCAGCCGCGCGCCTCAGCGGCGTCGTAGATGCCGTGGAACATGTCCCGGTACACGGGGTTGTCGACCTTCTCGACGACCACGGCGATCGTGCCTGCACGCTGCCGCCGCAACGCCCGAGCAGCATCGTTGGGCACGTACTCGAGTTCCGCCAGCACCGCTTCGACGCGCTCCCGCGTCTCCTCGCTCATGCGGGTGTGGGAGGTTCCGTTGACCACGGCGGACACCACCGAGATCGAGACGCCAGCGCGGCGTGCGATGTCCTTCTGCGTGACCATCCCGGCCATGGTAGGCGCCGTGAACGGTGCCGGCGCCGTCATCGACCGGTGGCGTACCCCTGCATGCCGCGTGGGTTGGCGGCAGCGTGCAGCATGCCGTCGGTGCGGATGCCGGCGGCGCTGATGCGGCCGAGCGACCACGGGCCGGTGACCGTGACGTCGTGTCCACGCCGGCGCAGCTCGGTGATGACCTCGGTGCCGAGTCGCTCTTCGACGTGCACGCCCAGCAGCTCGGCGACCCGCGGCGCGAACGAGCTCGGCGCGTGCGTGCTGTGCCATGAGGGCGCGTCGATCGCCGCTTGCAGGTCCTGCCCGTGCGCGAGGTGACGCAGCAGGAACGGCACGGTCCACTGATCCTGCTGGTCGCCGCCGGGTGTGCCGAAGGCGAGCGCCGGGCGGCCATCGTCACGGAGCACCATGCCGGGACTGAGCGTGGTGCGCGGCCGGCGACCGGGCACGAGCGAGGCCGGCAGCCCCTCCTCGAGCCGGAACATCTGGCCGCGGGTGCCCAGCGCGAACCCGAGTGCGGGAATCGTGGGTGAGCTCTGCAGCCAAGCACCGCTCGGAGTCGCGGCCACCACGTTGCCCCACCGGTCCACCACGTCGAGGTGACAGGTGTCGCCGCGCGGGACCGTGGGCTCGCCCTGGCCCGGCTGCACAGCGCTGGCCAGACCATCGGCCCAGGTGCCGCCGTCGGCCATCGCCCGCACCGCGGCGGCCGCGAGGCGAGCTTCCCGGCCACCCGGCGTGCCGGGGCGCAGCGCCGCATCGGCGTTCGCGCCCACGAGCGCGGCTCGCTCGCGTGCGTAGGCCGGCTCGAGCAGTGCGGCCAGGAGCGCGGCGTCTCCCTCGTCCCCGTACCAGGCCTCGCGATCCGCGAAGGCGAGCTTGGACACCTCGACGACGGCGTGCACCTGGTCCGCCGAGCCCGGCTCAAGCTCGTGGGCGCCGAGCGCCTCCAGCATCTGGAGCTGCTGCAGCAGCACCGGCCCCTGCCCCCAGGCCGCGGTCTTGAGCACGCGATGGCCGAGCACGTCGACGGCGGCAGGTTCCTCCTCGGCCGCGGTCCAGGCATCGAGGTCAGCAGCCGTGAGGAACCCAGGGTGCGCCACGGCGCCATCCCAGGCCGGCGTGCGAGCGAACTCCTCGATCGCCTCGGCCACGAAGCCCGAGTAGAAGGCGCGACGCGCGGCGTCGATCTGCTGCTCCCTGCCACCGCCGGCCGCCTCACCGGCCGCCACGAGCGACTCGATCGTCTCGGCGAGCGCGACGTT
>NZ_JBMDXJ010000203.1:0-3239 GCF_048594945.1 Pseudactinotalea sp.
GCCGTGCGAGGTGGGAGGGCTATCGAGACTCCTGGGATCTCGAGCTTCCGAGACCTGGAGATGCCGCCTCCATCGATCCCGTGGAGGACGACGCTGCGTCGTCTAGCGCAGACGGGCTCGGCGTTGACGATCGGCCGCGTGCGTAGGAACCGATGACGGGGACCTTCTGCCAGAGGTAGTCAGTTCCCAGACGCCGCCGCCATACCCACAGCAACGCCGTGTAGACCATGCCGGTCAAGGCGATACCGAGCAGCAGCCAGAGCAGACTGGTTCCGCCCACCTGACGGGTGACAACAGCCCCCGCGCCGACCACGACCACCGCGAGAAGAGCGACGGGGAGGTACGTCGACGGCTGCAGTCGAACGCGCATCAGTCGATGCACCTGATAGGCAGCAATGCCGTTGTCGACAAGAACCACGATCGCCCAGGTCAGCGCTGCGCCGACGATTCCCCAGTGCGGCACGAGCAACACGTTGAGTCCAACGCTGAGCGTGAGGGCGATGGTCTTGTTGCACATCTGCCATGAGCTGCGGCCGGCCTGCAGCAGGATGCTCTGAAGCATGCCGGCAGCGGTCTGGCACATCATGGCGATCGCAAGGATGCTGAGGATCGGCCAACCTACGACGAACTCATCGCCGAAGATGGCAAGGACCGCTGGTCCGTTGATCGCAAGAACGAGGTAGAACGGCCAGCTGACGATGACCATGCCCCGAACCACCCGCGCGTGCAGGCGGGACGTGGCAGCAACCTCACCGCGGGCGAGCAGGCCTGAGATCGTGGGCGAGACAGCTACGCGCATCGCTTTGTCGACGACCTCGCCGGCTCGCACCGCTCGGGTGGCCACGGCGTAGATACCGGCCTGAGCTGGCGTCGTGAGCGCGGCGACGATAAGGACGTCGGCCCATTGCAGCCCGGTCTCGAGACCCGCACCCACTGCCCGTGGGCCGTTGAACCGCCAGAACTGACGGACACCGACACGGTCGACAGAGGCCACTGCTGCGCGACGTCGCCAGTCCTGGGCCAGCGGGCGCCATATCAGGGCGATCCCGACGAGCAACCAGACCGGGAGCGGGATCAGCCAGGCGGCGAACGCCGCTCCTGCCGTGTTGAGCATCATCAGGCCGACAGCCACGGTGGCTAGTCGCGCGATCGCAGGCAAGATGGACTGGAGCATCGTGAATGCGGTGACGCCACGGACCATCCGCGCCGCGATCTGGACCACACCGCTGACCGCTCCCACCAGCACGAACGGTGCCATGACACGCAGCAAGCCATCCAGCTCAGCTGCCTCTGACGAGTTGCTGAACAACAGAGCCAGTTGGTCCGACCAGAGCCACAGTGCCACGGATGCAAGCCCTGACCCCACGGCTACGGGAAGCAACGCGATCAGAACGATGCGCCATTCCTGACCCTGCCGGTCGTGCGCCCTGTCGGCGGAGATGAAGCGCACGATGCCGCTGTTGGTGCCGAGCCGCAGCACCTGGCTCGCAACGGTGAAGATGCCGACTGCCTGAAAGAACAGTCCGGTGCCGTGAGCTCCAAGGGAGTGCCCGACGAGACTCGTGAGGACGAGCGCACCGAGAGCGGCGACTGCCGAGCCGACGAGACTGACGACCCCGCTCCTCGTCAGCCCTTCACTTCGCATGGCGCAGGCTCCAGAAGGGCACAGGGGCACGCGTCCACCAGTCGGAGTCACCCGCACTCTTCTCACGCAGCATCAAGGCGGCCGCCACTCCCACGAACAGCAAGTGTCGGTCCAAGCCGTAGAACACCGACAGGACGAGGGCAACGACCGTGGCTGCCTGTACCCAGAGCGCCGCGACGTTCGGTGCGTCCCACGTGCGCAACACAGCGCCAGCAAGGAACGCCAGGAACAAACCAAGGCCGACGAATCCGAAACAGAACATCGCGTTCCAGATGGCGCCCTGTGTTCCGACGTAGATCTCCGTGTCAAGTCCCGGTCTCGGGACGCCCCAGCCGAGCACCGGAGAATCGAGTGTTCGTTGGAATGTCTCGAGATACACAGTCGACCGGCCCTCGGTCGTGTCGACCGTCTCTTGTCGCTGCGCGATGCCGTCCAACATGCCTGACCAGACGAGCATGAGCCCAACGGCCGCACTCAACAGTCCGACCCAGATCAGGGGCAACCAGTGGCCCCGCGCCAACAGTCGCAGGAGGACATAACCGATGCCGACAGCCAACCCGACGAACAGACCTCGATTCGTCGTTGCTACGGCTGGCGGCACCGCCGCTACGACCGCGAACGCGAGCCACCACGCGCTGCGTGCGGTTCGCTTCGAGACGACGTATCCGACGACGATCGGGGTAAGAATCGCGATAGATGCGCCCCAGCCGTTGGTGTAGGCGAACGGCGCGGAAGGGCGGACGAATGGCTCTTCGGCACCCCATGGCGTCTGGATCTCTGCAAAACCAGGAAAAGCAAGCTCGGCGACGTAATCATTCTCGAGCAGAGCAGCAGGGACCAGGCGGCCGATGGTCCACGTCAGCCGTCCCTCCGGAAAGAGCATTCCCAGATAGCCGCCGACGACGATAAAGCACCACACGAACGTCAATCCCCGCAAGAGCCTTTGCGGACTCAACGACTCACGGGCGTTGACTATGTAGACCATGATGATGGCGATCGCAAGGAACTGACTGATCCGAATACCCAGGTTCAGTATCTGCCCAAGCCGATCAAGCATCAGCACGGATGGGATCATCCAGAGCACGAACCCCAGCCACGGGAGGATTCCCGGGACGATATCGATTCTGCGGCGCATCAGCAAGAAGGCGAGCATGGGAAGCGCGACAAGCGGAGTGCTGAACGCCAGCAAACCGGTAGCCCAGAACAATGGATATCCCCACAGCACCAGCATCACCGGCCATGCCGGCAGTGCCATCGTCTGCGCCCGAACACCGGCGGAGTGTGATGGCAGTGGGTCGCGGAGCGAACCACGTTGGGGCGACTGCGCGAGTACGGCCGTCATGAATGCATCAGTCTAGTGGCGAGCGAAGCGCCGTACGCACCAGTGGTACCGCAGCACTCAAGTCGTGCCTCGACGCGTCAGGCACCCTGAACGCCTTCGATCCTCAACTGGAAGCTGAGGTTGGGCGTCGACCGGTAGTTGGCGTGCATCGAGGCTGCCACCACGTTCTCACCATCGACCAGCACAGACGCCGGCACCTCGAACACCGAACGATTCGCCACAGCAGACGCCGTGCTCGCAGTTGCGGTCGCG
>NZ_JBMDXJ010000204.1:0-4471 GCF_048594945.1 Pseudactinotalea sp.
GGTCGCCGCAGCGCGCGCCACCGCGACCGCCATCGAGGTGTCGTCCGTCCACTCGCCCGGCGCGAAGTTCCCCAGCCCGCCGCCGATCATGCCCGGCTCCAGATCAGCCGCGACGGTCTCGAACTCGTAGCCGGCACCGAGCGCATCACCCGCCGCCGACGCGATCACCACACCGCACGCTCGATCGAGCTGCGCCTCATCCATTCCTTGATTCTGCCCTGGGACCGGGCGTCGGAGGCGTGCTCACCGATGCTGTGGGTGCCCACCCGAACGTGTCGCCGAGGCATCGCGGCAGTGACCGTAGTATCGACAACTGGATCTATGAGATCGACGCCGCAAGAATCACCGGAGTAAGCGGTTCCGGTCAGCAGACCTCCAGGCTGAGGGCTGTGACCACGGCCGTGCGGAACGAGGCGTTGCCACGATGACTGAACCTGACGACGAGATCATCGACGCCACGCCTGCGCAGGTGATCGACGTGATCACTCAGATGATCGACCGGCCGTGGCCAGACGGCGATGGATGGCTCGAGTGGACGATCGATGGGATCGACGGGCACACCAGCTGGTTTGCGCACGTGCTCCCTCTGGGTGCGACCTCGGAAGCGCGGGGTCTCGCCGATCTCGTCTCGGGCGTGGCCGGCGCCGCCAAGCAGCGGTGGGGCGAGCCGCACCGCTTCGACGCGACTCAATTCACTGACGACCGCGAGACCGATCGGCGCTCGTACGACCGTCGCAGCGCCCCTGCCGGCGTGGTGCGGTCGCTCGGCGCCAGGAGGGCGTCATGGTGGCGCCTCGGGAGTGACGCCGTGATGCTCGTACACCGCAAGCACGCGCGACCGCAGCGCACCGCCGCCGTGCTGGTCCTGCCGGCCCAGTGGCTGGAGGGACCCGGTGCCGAGGAAGCGGCACTGCAAGCCCCACTGACCGAGGCCTTCCTCTCCGGCGAGAACCGCCGCGTTCTCCACGCGGTGTGGGCGGTGATCGCCTCCCGTGACCCCGAACTGCTCGCCCCCTTGGTCACGGCGCTTCCCGCCATCGAGAAGGCGACCGCCGACCTCGACCTCGGCGGAGCGCTGCTGTCCAACCGCAACAATCTCGACCACGCGCTCGACCGCATCCGACTCTTCGCCGACAAGCGGTGCCTCTGCCAGGCCTACCCCGACCACGTGCGATACGAACCCGCGAAAGAGGAGGCGCGGGGGCACGTTCGGATCCTCGAAGAGATCCCGACGTTCTTCAACGGGCGCCCTGACCGCCCCGAGCGCATCTGCGAATGCACCGACTGTGGCCGCCGGTTCTCGGTGGAGGAAGGCGAATACCACTACACGTGGTGGAAGTGGACCATGCAGGACTCGGGTCGATAGCGCAGCACCCCCGTGAACGGCGACAAGGGCGCGCACCGCTCACGCCGATCCAACAGATCACGCGCACCTCCGTCGTGATGCGTCACTGCGTTACCCATCACCGGGTGGCAGGCCCTGAGCGGCGTCGACAGCGCCCTCACCACACGAACCGCACCCCGACTCGCGCCCCAGTGGCGTCGGTGAGGATCCGGGTCGCGGGAAACATGCGCGCGTCGTCGATCGCGTAGTGATGGGAGACGTACCTCCACGCCTGTCGCGTGAGACCGTGGTCGAGGCAGCGTTGCCGTTCCTGCACGTACCAGCGGGCGGCTGCGGCCGGCAGCTCCTCGACCCAGGCAGGCAGGGTGCCTTCGACGACATCGGGAGCCTGGTCGAGGACCCTCGGGTCGCGCACCGCCAGGCTCCGGATCCGCATGCCGCCCATCGGCAGCGACGGCGAGATCACCTCGCCGCCGCACGTCACCGTTCCGCCGCTGGCCATGACCGCGGTCAGCATCGTTCTCGCCGACGGCGCAAACGTGCTGAGCTCCTGATCGAGCGCGGTTTCGGGGAGCCTCTCGAGGAAGGTGGCAGCGGCGGCACCGTCCACGCCGTCGAAGCGGAGAATCCGCTCCTCCGGCCTACCGCCCGGGACCGGGCCCACAGGTGGCACCGTGACGAACGGCTCCAGCACCTCGGCCATCCCGCTCGAGCACATGTACTCGTGCCGGCGGGGCCGTGGCGAGCCGCCGATGTCCTGCGCCTCCAGATGCCGCCACCAGGCACGGTGCAGCCAGCCGGGGAGCAGTGCGGTTGGAGGTGCCTCGGTGATCGTCATCGATCCAGCGTGCCGAGATCGCCGCGCCTCCCGCTCGAGCTAGCGACCGATCGGGCCGAATCTGTGGATAGAGCCGGGCTGTGGACAACGGCGCGGTCCGGTCACCAGATCATCACCGACCCGCGCCCCTCGTCAGAACGATTCGTTCTGATCAAGTGGACAAGTCCCGCCCTACCCGCTTGACTCCTGCGGTGCCGCGCCGCCGTAACCCGATGATCACCACGCTCGTGACCCTGCGAGGCAACGGTCGCGCCGCCGTCTACACCGAGCCCATGTGGGGCTTGTCGATGATGCTGGTGCTGCCGTACGCGTCGGTCTTCATGCTCGCGCTCGGCGTGCACGACGCCCAGATCGGCCTCCTCGCCACCATCTCCATGCTCTCCCAGGTGGTGTTCGGGCTGTTGAGCGGCGTGATCACCGACAAGCTGGGGCGCCGAGTCACCACGGCGGTGTTCGACGTCGTCGCCTGGGCGATCCCTTGCCTGATCTGGGCGTTCGCGCAGAACTTCTGGTGGTTCCTGATCGCGTCCGTGGTCAACGGCGCCTGGCAGGTGACCCAGAACTCGTGGGACTGCCTGCTGGTGGAGGACGTCGACCGCGCCGAGATCCCCAAGGTCTACTCGTTGGTCAAGGTCGCCGGAGACTTCTCGGCCCTGTTCGCGCCGATCGCGGCGCTGCTGGTCTCCCAGCTCGGCCTCGAGCAGGCGGTGCGGATCCTCTACCTCAACGCGTTCGTCATCATCTCGGCCAAGATCTGGCTGCTCTACCGCTTCAGCACGGAGACGGCGACCGGGCTGGTCCGCATGGAGCAGACGCGCGGCGTCAGCATCTGGACCTCGCTGTGGCAGTACCGCGCCGTGCTCGGCCTGATCATCCGCTCGAAGGGCACGATCTTCTCGCTGGTGATCGCGGCGCTCGTGGGCGCGGTCACGCTCGTCAACGCCACCTTCTGGCAGATCGTGATCAACCAGCGCCTCGGCGTGCCCGACGCCCTGCTCCCCTTCTTCCCGATGGCCCGCTCGCTGCTGTCGGTGCTGTTCTTCTTCACGATCATCCCGATGCTCACGCACACCCGCGCGCTGCGGGTGCCCACGCTCATTGGGTTCTCCGTGTATCTCGCCGGGCAACTGTTGCTCGTGGGTATTCCAGCGCCCGACGGCGCAGCCACCCTCTCCACGTATCTCCTGGTGGGTGTGTGCTTGCTTCTCGATGCCTTCGGCGCCGGCATCATGTTCAGGCTCTCGGAGTCGCTTGTCGCCCTGCACGTGGACCGGGACGAACGCTCGCGGGTGATGGCGATCCAACGCACCACCGTGATGCTCGCTACCGCCCCGTTCGGGTGGATCAGCGGCTGGCTCTCGGGCATGGACCGCCGGCTGCCGTTCGTGCTGACGGCGGTCCTGCTCCTCATCGGCATCATCGCCGCCGCGCGATTCTGGACCACCACGCACGAGGAGACCCACGCCGTCGAGGCCTGAGTCTGCACAGCGCTTCTTGTGATCGGTAGCGCTCCCCGCCGGGACATCGTGTCGACCTCAGCGGAAGGAGGGCGGCGTGATGGAGCTCGCGCTCGGGATCGGCAGCATCGCGGTGATGGCGGTGTTCCTGCTGCTCGTCCACCGGGCCGAGGCCACGACCCGGCGGCCACTGCCTGAGCTGGACCGCACCCCGCGCGCCGCGTCCGTGGTCGCCCTTCACGAGGCCCCGCACGGTCTCCGGTCGGTCGAGGTCGAGTTCTCCGACGGCGCAGGGACCGCCGTGCGCGCACGTCTCGTTGATCTGTTCGACAGCTCGGTCGCGCGGGCCTTCAGCATCGGCTCGCAGTGGCAGGTCTACGGCTTCATGAAGGCTCCTTCGCGATGCCTGCTCACCGAGGCCCACGACGACCTGCCCCGGTCCGGCTACGACCTCGACGGACTGCGGATCCGTCAGGAGCGCATGACGTTCTCGGCACGCCCGGGGTCGCCGGTCCTCGGGGTGATGCGGTTCGCAGGCGGGGGCTTCTTCGACAGCGACCGTGTGATCGGCGCACGCACGTCATGGCCAGCCGACCCGGCCTCGGCGTGGGCACAGGCACTCGCCACGGCCCGCCCGTTGCGCCGCCCACGACCGGTGCCACCTGTCCGGTCCACCGAAGACGTGGGGCACGAGGGCAGGGGGATGTACCGCACCGTCACCTGGGGCGCGCCGATCTTCTGGGTGGTGCTCGCGCTGGCGTTCACGGGGCTGCTGGTCTGCGCCCGGCTCCACGGTCAGGAGCTCGACTCGCTGCTCTGGGTGGCGGCCGG
>NZ_JBMDXJ010000205.1:0-8235 GCF_048594945.1 Pseudactinotalea sp.
CGCCAGGTCGAGGCGCCGGTCGCGCTCGCGGTGTACGGCCTGGAGAACGACGCCGACACGCTCCGCGAGTGGTACTCCCGGCTGCACGAGGCGTCGCGACTGCCGCTGCTGATCCGATCGGAGGCGGTGGACCTGCTGTGGGCTGTGGCGCTCGCGGCAACGCTGATCGCGCTGGTCCACCTGGTGGCGCAGCTCGGCGCCACGCGCCGCCCGCGACTGGCCGCGGCGATGCGGCGATGGGCGCCGCTGATCGCCCTGGGGCCAGTCTTCGACCTCGTCGAGAACGCGTTCTCGCTGGCCATGCTCACCGACCCTGCCGGGTTCCCGGACTGGTGGGCGCTCGCCCACGGCGCCGCCGCACGCGCGAAGTTCGCACTCTCGGGGATCGGCGCCGTCGTCGGGATCGCGCTGACGACGATCATCGTCTGGCCCGCGCGGCGGATGGACCGCAGCGCCGCGAGGTCCGACCATGGGACCGATGCCCAGCAAGCCGTATCACCACGACCACCTCCGCGGTGAGCTGATCCGTGCGACGCGGGCCGTCGTCGAGCGCGATGGCGCCGACGCCATGACGATCGCCGGCGTCGCCGCGATGTGCGAGGTCAGCGTGGCCGCTCCGTATCGGCACTTCGCCCACCGACAGGCTCTGCTGGGCGCCGTCGCAGCCGAGGGCTTCCACGAGCTGCGGACGGCGCTCACGCTCGGAGCCGGCGCGAGCTCCGAGCCTGCAGAGCGCCTCGTGGCGTCCGGGGTGGCGTATGTCGACTTCGCGCTGACGCACCCCCACCTGTTCCGCCTGATGTTCGACGCCGACGTACGAGATCCGGCAGCAGCCGCACCCCAGGCGCTCGACGGGCTTGCGGCGTTGATCGAGCCGCTCGACCTCGCCGTGACGACCGAGACGGCGCTCCGTGTGACGTGGGCACTCGCACACGGGATCGCCTCGCTCCGGATCGGCGGCATGCGCACGTTCATCGAGAACGATTCGCCGGAGCGCGTGCGCGACGAGCTGCAGACACTGCTCGGTGGGATCGTGCGCGAGCACGGTGCCGCCGCGAGCGACGGCACCCCCGCATCGTCCTGACCGATCACACCTTGCGTTCAGGTCACTCTGACTCTAAGGTGGTCCTGAAGTTCAGGTCAAAGTGACCTTAAGGAGGCCCGGATGAGCGCAGCGGAGACCGAGATCGCCGTCTCCACGGTGATCTTCGCGCTGCGCGTCGACGAGCCCCGCAGCCCGATCACGCTCTCGCTCCCCCTCGTCTTCCGCACCCGCGAGCCATTCGACGGCCGCTGGGCACTGCCAGGCGGTCCGCTGGGCGACGAGACCCTGGAGGATGCGGCACGCCGCACGCTCGCCGCCACGACCGGGCTTGCACCCGCCTACCTCGAGCAGATGTACACCCTGGGGGATCCAGACCGCTCGCCCGACGGACGCCGCGTGGTCACCGTCGTGTACTGGGCGCTCGTGCGCGCCGACGAGGTGGCACACGCCCGCCCGCAGCAGAACGTGCGGTGGCTGCCGGCCGATGACCTGCCGGCGCTGGCGTTCGACCACAACCTCGTCGTCGAGTACGCACTGTGGCGATTGCGCAACAAGGTCTCCTACAGCCGCATCGCGCACGCCCTGCTCGGCGAGACCTTCACCCTCCGCGAGCTGCGCGAGGTCCACGAGGTCGTGGGGCAACGAGAGCTCGATCCCGCGAACTTCCGCCGCCAGATCGAGGCCGACGGCGCCGTCGTCGCGACAGCCGAGATGCGCACCGGTGGCGCGCACCGACCTGCACGCCTGTACCGCTACAACGCCGACGTCGAACCCGTCGACCTCGGCCCGATCGCCCGGACCGCGGGCATCGGCAAGCCCACGAGGAGCGCACCATGAGCACGACCACCGCCTCGGTCGACCTGCGGATCCGCAGCATCGACGCCGGCAGCACGCCGGGCAACACCTGCTCCAGCGAGCTCGCCGACGGGCCCTGGGTCCTCGATGCCGGCGCCCCGGGCTACGGGCCGGGCGCCTCGCAGGCCGACACCCTCCCGCTGGGCTCGCCCCGACAGGGCACGCTGCCGCAGCGCTACCGCGACGCCTCCCCCGCGCAGATCGACGCCTGGATCCGCGCCGCTCGCGAACGACTGGCCGACGACGTCGTGATCCTCGGCCACTTCTACCAGCGTGACGAGGTGGTCACCTACGCCGACTACGTGGGCGACTCCTACCAGCTCGCACAGGCCACCAAGGAGCACCCGGACGCCAGGGCCATCGTGTTCTGCGGCGTGCATTTCATGGCCGAGACGGCCGACATGCTCTCCGGCGCCGACCAGCAGGTGATCCTGCCCAACCTCGCCGCAGGGTGCTCGATGGCGGACATGGCGAACCTCGATCAGGTCGAGGAGTGCTGGGAGCAGCTGGTCGACCTGTACGGCGACCAGCCCGACGAGGCCGGCCGGGTCCCGGTGATCCCCGTGACCTACATGAACTCCTCCGCGGCACTCAAGGCGTTCTGTGGGCGCAACGGCGGCATCGTGTGCACCTCCTCCAACGCGGCCACCGTGCTGGAGTGGGCGTTCGAGCGCGGCCAGCGGGTGCTGTTCTTCCCCGACCAGCACCTGGGCCGCAACACCGCGAAGGCGATGGGGATCGGCCTGGAGCAGATGCCCACCTGGAACCCCAACAAGCCTCTCGGCGGGAACGACGAGGCTGCACTCCGGGAGGCCCGCGTGCTGCTGTGGCACGGGTTCTGCTCAGTGCACAAGCGGTTCACCGTGGCCCAGATCGAGCAGGCGCGCGCCGAGCACCCCGACGTGCGCGTGATCGTGCACCCCGAGTGCCCGATGCCAGTGGTCGATGCGGCCGACGAAGCCGGTTCCACCGACTACATCCGCCGCGCGATCGACGGCGCGACCGAGCCCACCACGTTTGCGATCGGCACCGAGATCAACCTCGTGCAACGGCTGGCCGCGCAGTACCCGCAGCACACGATCTTCTGCCTCGACCCCGTGGTGTGTCCCTGCTCGACGATGTACCGCATCCACCCTGGCTACCTCGCCTGGGTGCTCGAGGGTCTGGCCGAGGACGAGGTGCTCAACCGGATCGCCGTGCCCGAGGACGTCACCACGCACGCCCGCGTGGCGCTCGAGCGGATGCTGGAGGCCAAGCCGGCGGGAGCGAGGAGATGAGCCGGGTGATCGTCGTCGGGTCCGGGATCGCGGGGCTCTCCCTCGCTCTCACGGCGACGGCGTCCGGTCACCAGGTCACGGTCGTCACCAAGGGCGAGCTCGGCCAGTCCAACACCCGGTACGCACAGGGCGGCGTGGCGGTGGCGCTCTTCGACGAGGACTCGGTCGAGTCGCACATCTCCGACACGCTCGCCGCGGGTGCGGGACTGTGCGATCCGGAGGCCGTGCGCGTGCTGTGCGCCGAGGGCCCGGACCGGATCCGAGAACTGATCGCGCTGGGTGTCGCGTTCGATGAGAAGGACGGTGAGCTGGCCCACGGACTCGAGGCCGCCCACTCGTTCCCCCGCATCCTGCACGCGGGCGGCGACGCGACCGGCGCCGTGATCGAGGCGGCCCTGGTCGCGCGCCTGCGCGAGCGCCAGGTGGTCATCCACGAGCACGCATTCCTTCTCGGCCTGCGCACCGAAGCCGGTCCCGGAACCCGCGTGGTCGGTGCCGAGATCGAGCTCGACGGCGGCGCTCGCCGCGTGCTCGACGCCGACGCCGTGGTCCTTGCCACCGGCGGCGCCGGCCAGCTGTACCCGTACACCTCCAACCCAGTGGCTGCCACGGGCGACGGCGTGGCGTGCGCCGCGCGCATCGGTGCCCGCCTCGCGGATATCGAGCTGTACCAGTTCCACCCGACCACCCTCGCGGTGGAGGGAAACTTCCTGGTCTCGGAGGCCGTACGCGGCGAGGGTGCGGTGCTGCGCAACGCCGCCGGCGAACGGTTCATGGCCGACGTCGAGAGTGCCGAGCTGGCGCCGCGCGACGTGGTCGCCCGCGCCGTGCACACCGAGATGGCGCGCCAGGGCGGCGTGCCGGTCACTCTCGACGCCACCGCGCTCGGCGCCGACTTCCTCCCGGAGCGGTTCCCCAGTATCGACGCCGCCGTGCGCGCCGCCGGCCTCGACTGGGCGAGCGAGCCGATCCCGATCACCCCGGCCGCGCACTACTGGATGGGCGGCATCGCCACCGACCTCTGGGGCCGCACGAACGTGCCGGGTCTGTTGGCGATCGGCGAGTGCGCCCGCACCGGCGTGCACGGCGCCAACCGGCTGGCCTCCAACTCGCTGCTCGAGGGCGCGGTGTTCGCCCACCGCGCCGCCCTCGCCCTCGACGACCGCGCCCCCTCCTGGGATTTCAACGCTGTTTCGGCGCCCGTCCAGATGCCGGAACCCGCCAGTCCCATGCCCGCCGAAACAGCGTTGAAATCCCGGGGGGCGCTGCAGCAACTGATGTGGGACGCCGTGGGGCTCGTGCGCGACGGCGAGACGCTCGCCCGTGCGATCGAGACCCTCGACGCCTGGGCTGCCGCTGCACCCGCGCCCACCGATCGCGCCTCGCACGAGGACGCCAACCTGCTGCTGCTCGCGCAGGCGTGCGCCCGTGCGGCGCTCACCAGGACGTCCTCGGTCGGTGCACACTTCCGCAGCGACGATGCGGCCACCGAGGCCGACGCGTCGTTGACCCTGCTGTCCGTCTGAGAGGAGCCGTCATGGCCGAGAACGAGCGCACTGTCGTCACCGCAGAGCGGGTGGTCCGCGCGCCCGCCGAGGTGATCTTCGAGCTGATCGCCGACCCTGCCCGGCAGCCGGAGTGGGACGGCAACGACAACCTCGCGCAGGCCGAGCCGGGCCAGCGGGTGCGCGCCGTGGGTGAGGTGTTCACGGTCACGCTGACCAAGGGCACCCCGCGGCCCAACCGGGTCGTGGCCTTCGAGGAGGGTCGCGTGATCGCGTGGCGCCCCGCCCCCACCGGCGAGCCCGAGCCCGGCCACGAGTGGCGCTGGGAGCTCCAGCCGACCGCGGACGGCACGCTGGTCCGCCACGTCTACGACTGGACGCACCTCACCGATGCCAAGCGGTTCGAGCGCGCCCGCTCCACCACGAGCGAGAACCTCGCGGCGTCCATCGAGCGGCTCGCTGCGCTGGCGGAGGCGCAGGCGTGAGCGTGCAGGCCTCGGCCGTCGACGAGGTCGTCGGCCGGGCACTCGCCGAGGACGCCCCGTGGGGCGACCTCACCTGCGCGGCTCTCGTGCCGCCGTCGGCCATCTCGACGGCGGAGCTCACCGCGCGTGAGCCCGGCACCTTCGCCGGTGGTGCCGCCGTCGAGGCGGCGTTCCGGCTGACCGACCCGGCGATCGCCGTCGAGCTGCTCGTTGCCGACGGCGAGACGTTCGATGCCGGAGCCGTGCTGGCTCGGGTCGAGGGACCGGCCGCCGGGGTGCTGCAGGCCGAGCGAATCGCTCTCAACTTCGCGCAGCGGCTGAGCGGCATCGCCACCGCCACAGCCGCGTACGTGGCGGCGGTGGCGGGCACGAAGGTGCGGGTGGTGGACACCCGCAAGACCACGCCCGGGCTCCGTGCGCTCGAGCGGCATGCGGTCCGTGCCGGCGGCGGGCGCAACCACCGCTTCAGCCTGTCCGACGCGGTCATGGTCAAGGACAACCACCTGGCGGTGCTGCTGGCGGCCGGCGCGGACCTCACCGAGGCGCTGCGCGGCATCCGGGACCGGATCCCGCACACCACCAGCGTGGAGGTCGAGGTGGACGGGATCGACCAGATCGAACCGGTCCTGGCGGCTGGGGTGGACGTGATCATGCTGGACAACTTCACGCTCGAGCAGTTGCGCGAAGGCGTCGCACTGGTGGCAGGGCGCGCCGTGGTCGAGGCCAGCGGCAACGTGCGGCTGGAGACGGTCCGCGCGATCGCCGAGACCGGCGTGGACGTCATCAGCGTCGGCGCCCTCACCCACAGCGTGCGCTCGCTCGACCTCGGGCTCGACATCCACGTGCGATGACGCTCTATCTGGACGCCGCCGCGACGACGCCGGTGCGACGCGAGGCGCTCGAGGCGATGTGGCCCTACCTGACCGGGGACTTCGGCAACCCGTCCAGCACCCATGAGCTGGGCGAGCGGGCCGCGGCCGGACTGGCCGACGCCCGCGCCCGGGTCGCAGCCGTGCTCGGCTGCCGTGCGAGCGAGGTGACGTTCACCTCGGGCGGCACCGAGGGCGCGAACCTCGCGATCAAGGGACTCGCGCTGGGGCTGCCACGCGGCCGCCACGTGGTGACCAGCCCGATCGAGCACGAAGCCGTGCTCGCCTCGGCCGAGCACCTCACGAGGTGGCACGGGTTCGCGACCGCCACCACCGCCGTCGACCATGACGGGGTGGTGACCCCGGACGCTCTCACGAGCGCGCTGCGCGAGGACACCACGCTGGTGAGCATCGGGTACGCGAACAACGAGGTCGGCACGGTGCAGGACATCGCCGCGTTGGCGGCGGCAGCCCGCGAGCACGGCGCACTCGTGCACACCGACGCCGTGCAGGCGGCCGGATGGCTGCCGCTGGATGTCTCGGCACTGAATGTTGATGCGCTCAGCATCTCTGGGCACAAGGTCGGCGCACCCAAGGGCATCGGTGCGGTGTTCCTGCGCGGTCGACACGCCGTGATCCCGGTCATCGACGGCGGCGGTCAGGAGCGCGAACGGCGCTCGGGCACCGAGAACGTCGCTGGCGCCGTCGCTCTCGCCACGGCGCTCGAGCTCGCCGAGGCGGAGCGGGTCGCCGCAGCCGAGCAGGTCGCCGGACTCCGAGACCGGCTCGTGACGCGTGTGCTCACCGAGATCCCGACGGCGTTGCTCACCGGATCAGCGGCCTCGCGCCTGCCCGGGCACGCCTCCTTCTGCTTCCCCGGCACCAGCGGTGAGGCTGTGCTGCTGGAGCTGGAGCGGCGCGGGGTCCTGGTGTCCTCGGGCTCGGCATGCGCCGCAGGGCGAGACGTGCCGTCTCACGTGCTGGTAGCACTGGGTCTGGAGCCCGGGATTGCACAGACGGCGGTGCGGCTGACGATGCCCGCGACCCTCACCGCCGCCGAGGTCGACCTCGCCGCCACCGCGATCGTCGACGCCGTCACCGCCCTCGCCCTTCTCCCGCGCTGACACCGCGTTGAACGCCTGGCGGGGACGTGGCGGCGGATATCGCGTTGCGGGTGGGCGTACCGTGGTTGGTGGCGCGCGGCGTGAGGTCGCCACGGCCGGACCAGTGACGAGGAGCAGCGATGAGTGGCATCGCAGGGAGCGGGGTGGCCGTGCAGGCCTGCTCATCGCTGACCTGCCCCGCCCGCCCCGAGCAGCCGATTCCCTGACGTCCAGGTGAGGGCTCCACGGGCGGGCGCTCTGCATGCCCACCCTCATCTGCACGCAAGGACATCCTCATGACCCCGCTCACCGACGCGCAGATCCGCGCGTCCTTCGTCAACGCCACCCGCCGCGAGATCACGAACGCGAACCTCCCGGATCTCGACGATCTCCGCTGGGACCGCCTCGAGTACCTCGGTTGGCGAGACCGCAAGGCTCCCCTGGTCGCCTACGTGGTGATCGAGCTCGATGACGTCCCGACCGGCATCGTGCTCCGCGCGGCCGACCGCAGCGGCGGTCGCCGCCCGGCGATGTGCGCCTGGTGCGAGGACATCGTCGAGATCGACGACGTCCACCTGTTCACTGCACGGCGAGCCGGCGCGGTCGGCCGCAAGGGCGACAGCATCGGCACGCTCATCTGCGGCGACTTCCGCTGTTCGAAGAACGTGCGCCGCACGCCCACGGCGTCCGAGGCAGGCTCGAACATCGCCGAGGTACGCGAGCTGATCATCGCCGATCGCATCGAGGGCCTGCGCGAACGAGCCACGGCCTTCGTCGCCGAGGTCGCCCGCACCCGCTGACCGGCCCGCTCCACCCCGCCGAGCAGGGGGTTCTGATCGCTCCCGCCACGGATACCGATCGGAACCCCCTGCTCGGCAGGCGTGATGGGGCTACCGTGGCGAGGAACGACCCCCGGGGAAAAGGGCACGGCGATGACGGCGTCCGCACCACCCAGCAGGCTCAACCCGCGCATCATCGGGATCTGCGTGGCCGCAGCGCTCGGCGGCTTCCTGTTCGGCTTCGACACAGCGGTGATCAACGGCGCGGTCGACGCGCTCACCGACCAGTTCTCGCTGGGTCCCGGGCTGTCCGGTTT
>NZ_JBMDXJ010000206.1:0-7647 GCF_048594945.1 Pseudactinotalea sp.
GGCTGGCTCTGGATCGCCACCCTCTGCGGAGTCTTGCTCGTCGACACGGGGATCTGAGCGGCGCGAGCACTGTGGTGCCCCCGAATGGATTCGAACCATCGACCTACCGCTAAGTAGTCGGATGCTCTATCCCCAGAGCTACGGGGCCGGGGACGATCCCATCTTCACAGGTCTGCGCGCCCGTGCGTGCACGCCGTCCCAGGCTGAGCACGTGGTGGAGTCCGTGACGAGTCGCACGATCGACCTCCCGGCGGGAGTTGCCTTCGATCGGCTGACGGCGCTGCGCAACCACGAGCGGCTGATCCCCCTCACCACGATCGAGGCGCCGTCGCGGCGACCGCGGGTGGGGGACGTCGTCGTCGCGACCACAGCAGGCCTGATCATCGACACGATGGAACTGGTGAGGTACGAGCCCCCGGCGAGTCACGCCGTCGGGCGGGCGACATGGATCAAGCAGGGCCCGGCACTGCACGGCGAGGCCGAGATCCTCGTGACGCGACTGAGCGAGGGCGCATGCCGAGTGGACTGGATCGAGCGGGACATCCGGATTCCTGGACAGCCGCTCACCACCCGCCCGCTGACCGCAGCGACCGGCGTCATGACCCGACTGGCACTCGCCCGGTTCGACCGGCTCGTCCGCGCCTCGACACGGAACCGTCCGCCGCGCGGCCACCCCGGCGCGCCGCGATCGCACATGGTTCGATGAGCCGTCTCATGATGTGAGAATGGCCGCGCTCCGGCCACCCCGTACGAGAAGAGAACCCGCCCGTGCGCCACTACCTCATGTGCCCACCCACGCACTACACGGTCGTCTACCAGATCAACCCCTGGATGCACCCCGAGGAACCAACCGACCCCGAGCTCGCGATGCGGCAGTGGGAGACACTGCGCGACACCTACCTGGAGCTCGGCCACCAGGTAGACCTGATCGACCCGCTGCCCGACTACCCGGACATGGTCTACGCCGCGAACGGCGCCACCGTGGTCGACGGCGTGGCCTACGGCGCGAGCTTCACCTACCCACAGCGGCAAGCGGAGGGACCGGCCTACCTCGCTCGGCTGGCCGAACTGGGATTCACGCCGGTCGAGGCCACCGCAACCAACGAGGGCGAGGGCGACATGCTCGTCACCTCGAAGGCGATCCTCGCCGGCACGGGGTTCCGCAGCAGCGTGGCCGCCCACCACGAGCTGCAGGAGGCCGTGGGCCGGGCGGTGGTCTCGCTCACGCTCGTGGATCCGAGCTACTACCACCTCGACACCGCGCTCGCCGTGATCGACGACGACCTCATCGCCTACTACCCGCCCGCCTTCTCCCCCGGCAGCCGGTCCGCGCTGGAGCACCTGTTCCCGGACGCGATCATCGCCAGCGACGCCGATGCCAAGGTTCTCGGCCTCAACGCCGTTTCCGACGGCACCAACGTGATCGTCGCGCCCGCCGCCCGCGATCTCGCCGAGGCCTTGCAGGCGCGCGGCTACAACCCGATCCCCGTCGACACCAGCGAGCTCCTCAAAGGTGGCGGCGGCGCCAAGTGCTGCACGCTGGAGCTGCGACCCTGAGCGTCAGCTCGCCCACGGGGCGATCGGAGGCAACCCCTCGTCCTGCACGCGCGTGGGCACCACCATCACGGGGCAGGCGCTGTGGTGCAGCAGCGCCTGCGACGTCGACCCCAGCAACATGCCCGCGAAGCCCCCGCGACCCCGGGTCCCCACGACCACCAGGTCCACGGCGGTGGAGAACTCCGCCAGCAGCGCCGAGCCGGTGCCGTCGAGCGCGTGCCGCCGCACCGTCAGGTCCCGGCCCTCGAGTGCACGGTCCACGGTGACGTCGAGCCCCGCCTTGCAGTCAGCGAGCAACGTCTCGCTGTCCACACTGGTGGGCAGCCATCCCAGCAGCCCGGTGCCCGAGCCGATCGGGATGCCGCTCACCGCGGTGAGGTCGGCCTCCCACACGGTCGCTTCCTCGATGGCGCGCGCGAGCGCACCCTTGGCGGAGGGAGAACCATCGACGCCGACGACGATCCGCCGGATCGGAATCGCCAGCTCGGCACCCTCCCGGTACGGGACCACCACGGTGGGACAGTGCGCGTGCGCAGGCAGCGCCGAGGAGACCGTGCCGAGGATGCGCTCGGCGAACCCGCTCTTGCCCCGCGTCCCGACCACCGCCAGGCAGACGTCCTTGGACGCCTCGACCAGCACGCCTGCCGGGTCACCGGTCTCGAGCGAGGTGGTCACCTCGACGCCGGACGCGGCCACCCGCGCGACCGCCTCGTCGAGAGCGGCCTGCGCGCCATCTCGGATCGCGGCGTCGTCAAGGGTCGCGTAGCCGCCGTCGAGCGAGGCCGCCGCGAACGTCGGCAGCGCGTAGGCACACACGATGTGCAATCGCCACCCGATCTTCGCGGCGTGCGCAGCCGCCCAGTCGAGCGCGTGCAGGCTCGGCGCCGATCCGTCGACGCCTGCCATCACTACCTTGTCGTGGGTCATGACCGTTTCACCGCCATCATGTGGGCAACTCTTGACCCGATTGTGCCTTGTCTACCGGCACTCGGGCACCACAACGCGCGCTCGGTTCACCCCGAGAGACCCACGAGCGCATCGGGTCCGCTCAGGCAGCGGTCAGATCGACGTCCACCCCGCGTTCTGCTCGGCGCTGCGCTCGACAGCAGCCAGCAGCCGCTGGATCGCCGCACCCTCCTCGAAGGAGGGGCTGGGGTCCTCGCCCGAGGCGATCGCGTGCAGGAAGTCACGGGACTGGTTGACGAACGTGTGCTCGTAGCCGAGACCGTGGCCGGGCGGCCACCACGCGTCGATGTAGGGATGCGTGGGCTCGGTGACGTCGATCCGGGTGAAGCCGGCACGGTCGCCGGCGGCAGCGTCGTAGTACCGCAGGCCGTTCATGTCCTCGAACTCGAACACGAGCGAACCCGCCGACCCGTTGACCTCGAGCACGATGTGGTTCTTGCGCCCGGTCGCGAATCTGGTCGCCTCGAACGTGGCGAGTGCCCCGCCGTCGGTCCGGGCGATCAGCACGGCGGCGTCATCGACCGTCACCTCGCCGGTCTCTGCTCCGGAGCCGGCGGTGGCAGCGCCGAGCGCGCCGTCCCCTTCCGGGAGCGGACGGTTCTTGATGAAGGTCTCGGTCTGCGCGGCGAGGCCGTTGATGCTCTGGCCAGTCACGAACTGGGCCATGTCGAGCACGTGCGCGCCGATGTCGCCGAGCGCACCAGACCCGGCCACGTCCTTGCGCAGCCGCCACACGAGCGGGAACTCCGGGTCGGTGATCCAGTCCTGCAGGTACTGCCCGCGGATATGCCGGATCTCGCCGATCGCGCCCTCGGCGACAAGCCGCCGCATGAGGGCGACGGCGGGAACGCGCCGATAGCTGAAACCCACCATCGAGCGCACACCCTGGGCACGCGCCGCCGCGGCGGCCGCGGCCATCCGCTCGGCCTCCTCGACCGAGTTCGCGAGCGGCTTCTCGCACAGCACGTGCTTGCCGGCGGCCAGCGCCGCAATCGCGATCTCGGCGTGGGTGTCGCCCGGAGTGCAGATGTCGACGGCGTCGATGTCGTCGCGTTGGATCACCTCGCGCCAGTCGGTGGCTGACTCGCGCCAGCCCAACCGCTCGGCCGCGGCGGCCGCCTTGGCGCCGTCGCGGCCGACCACCACCGCCATCTCCGGATCCGCGGCCAGATCGAAGAACCTGTGCACGTTCCGCCACGCCTGCGAGTGTGCGGCCCCCATGAAGGCGTACCCGATCATCGCGATCCGCACGTTGTCCTGTGCCATGCCGTGACCTCCTCGTCCCGTTCCTGTGCTCACACCGCCGCGGGGTCGTCGCCCAGCGGCACCGGTTGTGGTCGCTCGCAGCGGCTGCGCACCGGCACCACCGCACCGGCGGCCGCCGACTCCAGCACCCGCTCGAGCACCTCGTTCACGTGGTAGCCGAGCTCCAGCGACTGCCTGTGTGGCTCTCCGGCCGCGTGGGCGCGCGCGAGATCGGACAGGCCGTACCCGCGGCCGGAATCCCGGTAGCCGGCGAGGTTCTCGACCGGTTCGAAGGTGCGCTGGCGACCGAGGGCGACCTCGCCGCCGAACGTGTTGGGGTCGGGCACAGCAACCGTCCCCTCGGTGCCGTAGACCTCGATCCGGGGCAGGGTGCTCGCGACCACGTCGAAGCTCACCACGAGCGTGCTCACGGCCCCACCGACGTGGCGCAGCAGCGTGCTCACGGTCGTCTCGACCTCCACGGGGAAGGTCTCCCCCGCACGTGGTGCACCCTGGGGTGCCACCCGCACCTCACGCGGGCTCGCCGACATCGCCGTCACCGACTCGACCGGCCCGAGCAACGTGACCAACGAGGTCACGTAATAGGGACCCATGTCGAGCAGGGGTCCTCCGCCGGTCGCGTAGTAGAACGCCGGGTTGGGGTGCCAAGACTCGTGACCGGCCCCGAGCATGAACGCCGTGGCGGCCACGGGCTGGCCGATGTCGCCCCGGTCGATGAGGGCGCGCGCGGTCTGGGTGCCGGTGCCGAGCACGGTGTCCGGTGCCGATCCCACCCGAAGCCCAGCCGTGGTGGCCGCCGCGACCATCGCGTCGGCCTCCTCGATCGAGGTCGCGAACGGCTTCTCGAGGTAGACGTGCTTGCCCGCCTGCAACGCGGCGATGGTCAGCGGCGCGTGCGCCTGTGGAGTGGTGAGGTTGAGCACCACGTCCACATCGTCGCTCGCGAACAGCTCGTCCACGCTTCGCGCTGGAATGCCCTGGGCCTGCGCCACGGCATCGGCGTTGCTGGCGAGCGCGTCGGCCACGGCCACCAGCCGCAGGTTGGACAGCCGTGGCAACGCTGCCAGGTATTGCCGGGAGATGTTGCCCGCGCCGAGCAGGCCGACCCTCATCGGCTCGACCACAGCAGCCCCCGCTTGATGATCACGTCGACGGTCTCGTCCTCGAGCACATCGACCCGGTGCCCGGGCGTGCTGACGAAGATCTTGCCCTTGCCCCACAACCGGGTCCAGACGGCCGGAGACGGCACCTCACGGTGCCACGGGTCCCAGGCGCGCACCTTCTGCGTGGTGGTCGCGAGCACGTCGATGTAGGAGTCGGCGAGCACCCAGTACTGCTCGGTTACCAGCGAGAACTGCTCGATCCCGGCCATGATCGGGTGCTCGCGCCCGAGATCGCTGACCTCGACCGTGTACGGCACGTAGTTGTCCTCCATGCCGCCCACGCGCTCCTCGGGAGCCTTGCCCGGGTGGGTCGCGAACTGGCCGCCTACGAGGTGCAGGTAGTCGCTGCTGTTGCGGTAGGAGTCGGCGATACCACCGTGCCAGCCGGCGAAGCCGGTGCCGGCCTCGACCGCCGCGATCAATCCCTTGAGCTGGTCGCGTTCGATCGTGCTCATCGTGTTGCACTGCACGATCAGATCGGTCGCCGCCATGCGCTCGGCGTCGGCGTACGGCGCAGGACTGTCGAAGACCTCCACCTCGAAGCCGTTCTCGCGCAGGAACGGGAGGTATCGGTCGGTCGCCTCGACCGGCTGGTGACCGTCCCAGCCGCCCCGGACGACGACGGCACGGCGGGGTCGGGTGGGGTCGAACCCCGGGATCGTGGCGGTGAGCGTCACTGCGTTGCCTCTATTTCGCGGGTTGCACAACAAATCGAAACGATCGTAGCGCGTCCTGGCTCACGAGGCGAGGAGCGCCCGGTGCGCGAGAAGGCCCGCACCGGGACCGGTGCGGGCCTTCTCGTGACGAATGAGGCGAATCAGCCGACTCGGATGAAGACCGGGTTCGACATGTAGATCACGCTCTCGTACAGCGCGGTGCCCGGGCTGCGGGCAGCGATGTGGTTCCCGTTGCCGGTGTAGATGCCGACGTGGCCGGGGGCCCACACGAGGTCGCCAGGGCGAGCCTCGGAGGCGGACACCACGGTTCCGGCGTACCGCTGGGCGGACGACGTCCGAGGCAGGTTGATGCCGGCCTGGGCGAACACGTACATCGTGAAGCCCGAGCAGTCGAAGCCCGAGGGGCTCGCGCCACCGTGGACGTACGGCACGCCGACGTAGCGTCGCGCGATGTCGACGATCGTGGAGCCGCTCGGGTTGGCGGGCGCACTCGCGGTTGCGACCTCGGTGCGCTCGTTGGTCCGCGATGCGGCGGCCGTGGTCGTGGTGCCCGCGTAGGTGGGGCGCTCCACCACCGGCGGGGGCGGCGGGGGCGGCGGCGGCTCGGAGCTGACGGTCTCGGCGGTAGCCGAGAAGGCCCACTCGGCGTCGGCGTCGACCGTGATGGTCGGCGACGTCGCGATGGCGTCGTCGTCGTCGGTGACGGTGGTCAGGTTAGCCATCGAGACCGGTCCGCGTGCTGCGGAGCTGTCGATGCCGCCGGCGACGCTGGCGGACGCGGTGAGCGTCAGCACGATGCCGGACGAGGCTGCGACGACAACCGCACGGCGAGCCGCGGGACCGGTGAGGGTCGAACCGACCGTGGTGAGCGGGGTCGTCGGCCGAGCGGCCGAGCGATGCCTCGCGGAGGTGGAACGGGACACGTGATACCTCTCCTGTCGCCTGCGAAGTGAGCTGTCGGGTTCGGGTGGGAGAACACCCGGTCCGCCGGCCCGGCCGAAGCCGGTCCGGGAGGACTTCACCCCAAGGCGCCGGAGCGCCGGAAGTGGTTCCTCCGCCCCTGTCATGTGTGGATAGAACGGCCTCGTTCCGGTGACAGGGCTAGGCGCCGGATCAAGGACTCGCTGGAGGAGGGATCCGGCGAGCGCTGTCACGCTACCCGACGATGCGGCGAATTGTCACGTTCAGGTCACGGTCGGCTGGGTGGGTCGGGGTGACATTTGTCACTCAGGAGGGTGAGGGTCGCCCCCAGACCGGTCAGGACGCGGCGACGAACAGGTGCTTGGCGAGGTCGTCGCCGAGCTCGAGCTCGGACTGGCTGCCGGATACGCCGAGCACGAGCACGGACTCTTCGCGCCGCACCTGCACCAGGACCCCGGGCCTGATGCCGAGCTCCTCCATCTGCGCGAGCAGTCCGACGTCGACCTGCAACGGCTCGCCGACACGGACCAGCCGCAGCTCCACGGAATCGGTCGGAGCGACCTCGACCAGGCTCACCACGGCCTCATCAGCGGCCGGGTCGACGCCGAGCTCGTCGAGCCCGGGAATCGGGTTGCCGTAAGGGTCGTACTTGGGCCGGTCCAGCAACTCGATCAGCCGGCGCTCGACCTGCTCGCTCATCACGTGCTCCCACCGGCACGCCTCCTCGTGGACGTGCGGCCAGTCGAGGCCGATGACATCGACGAGCAGCCGCTCGGCCAGGCGATGCTTGCGCATGACGTGCATCGCACGCGCCTGTCCGAGCTCGGTGAGCTCGAGGTGCCGGTCGTCGCTCACGACCATGAGGCCGTCGCGCTCCAGCCGGGCAACGGTCTGGGAGACGGTCGGGCCCGAGTGACCGAGTCGCTCGGCGATGCGCGCGCGCATCGGCAGGATGCCTTCTTCCAGCAACTCGAAGACCGTCTTGAGGTACATCTCCGTCGTGTCGATCAGGTCGCTCACCGCGCCGCCTCCCCATTCGCCCGCGGCCGGTGCTGGCGGCCGCCCTCACAGGGTAGTTGCTCGTGCGCGCGAGCCGC
>NZ_JBMDXJ010000207.1:0-19081 GCF_048594945.1 Pseudactinotalea sp.
TGCCAGAGTTGCCGTATGAGCCCAGCTACGCCCGTGGTGCTCGTCGTCGAGGACGAGCCAGAGATCGCCACACAGATCGTCCGACGCCTCGAGGCCGAGGGCTGGACGGCGCATGCGGTCGGGGATGGCGTCTCGGGCGTCGAGGCCGCGACGTCGCTGCGCCCGGACCTCGTGGTGCTCGACGTGATGCTGCCGGGCATCGACGGCCTCGAGGTGTGCCGGCGGATCCAGGCCCAGGGCGCCGCCGACGGTCGCACCACTCCCCCGGTGCTGATGCTCACCGCGCGCGACGACGAGACCGACCTCCTCGTGGGGCTCGGGGTCGGTGCCGACGACTACATGACCAAGCCGTTCTCGATGCGCGAGCTCCTCGCCCGCCTCAAGGTGCTGCTGCGCCGGGTCGAGCGGGCGCGGGCCGGGGCGCAGAACGGCGACGGCGAACCGCCCCTCGTGCTCGGCGATCTCACCATCGACCGGGCGGCTCGGCGCGTGTTCCGCGGCGCTGACGAGGCACACCTGACGCCGACCGAGTTCGACCTGCTCGTGTGCCTGGCGGCGACGCCACGCACCGTGCTCTCGCGTGAGCGACTGCTGGCCGACGTCTGGGACTGGGCGGACGCCTCCGGCACCCGGACCGTGGACTCGCACATCAAGGCGCTGCGGCGCAAGCTCGGGTCGGAGCTGATCCGCACCGTGCACGGCGTGGGCTACGCGCTCGAGCCGGTCACGCCGGCGTGAGCAGCCGATGACCGGTACCGAGCGGCCCACCAGGCAACGCGTGCGGCACGCGCGCTCGGACGAACCTTCGTGGCGCAACCCGTTCCCCGACACGATGCTCGACCTGCGTCCCCTCGACCCGGTGCGGTCGGTCAAGGGGAAGCTCATCGTCATCATCGGCGCCACGGTCACGATGTACATGCTGGTGACCTGGCTCGGGGACCAGCTGGCCGATCTCGGCGTGCTGCGCACCTTCCCGCTCGCGCTGGTGTCCTCGCTCATCGTCACGCAGCTGCTGGCGCGCGGCATGACGCGCCCGCTGCGGGAGATGACCGCGGCCGCACGAGCGATGGCGCGCGGCGACTACTCGATCCGTGTCCAGACCAACAGCCGCGACGAGGTGGGCCAGCTCGCCGCAGCCTTCAACTCGATGGCCGGCGACCTCGACGCACTGGACAGCCAGCGGCGCGAGATGGTCGCCAACGTCAGCCACGAGCTCCGCACCCCCGTCGCGGCACTGCGCGCCCAGGTGGAGAACATGGCCGACGGCGTCATCGAGCCCGACCCCGAGGCTCTCGAGGCGGCGCTCGCCCAGATCGAACGACTCTCCCGCCTGATCGCATACCTGCTCGACCTCAGTCGCCTCGAGGCCGGAGCGGCTGCCCTGCATGTGGCACCGATCGCTGTCGAGGAGTTCCTGCGCAGCATCGTCAGCGACAGCTCCCGCGCCAGCGCGCGCACGGATCTGCGGTGGGAGGTCGAGACGAAGCCCGCCGACCTCACGGTCGTCGGGGACGAGGAGCGACTGCGGCAGGTGGTCTCGAACCTGCTCGACAACGCATCCCGGCACTCGCCCGACGGCGGAACGGTCACCCTGCGTAGTTCGACGACCCATGGGTACGTGGTCATCGACGTCATCGACGAGGGGCACGGGATCCCCGAGGCCGACCGCGATCAGGTGTTCGGCCGGTTCCAGCGGGGCAACGCCCCGGCCCAGACCGGCGGCTCCAGCACCGGTGGAACCGGGCTCGGCCTTGCGATCGCCCGTTGGGCCGTGGGACTGCACGAGGGCACGATCGCCGTCATCGATCCAGTCGGAGGGGTCGGCACCCGGATCCGGGTGCGACTGCCCGCTGACGGGCCACGCACGCGAGTCGACGGTAACGACACCCTCCCTGCGGCCGGTCTGTGACCCGAGGTTGACCGCCGTTTGACTCGGCAGCACGTGAGACGACGAATCTCGTGCTCTGACAGCCGAAACGGGCGCTTCGGTGCGGGTTCTGCCGCCAGCATGTGACACGCTGAGCAGGACACTTTTTGTCCACATGCAGGGCTAAGGGAAGAGGGCGACGTCGCGTGTCCGCACCGACCGCTGGCGAAGGGGCTGCCGGGCACTCCGGCGCAGCCACCTTCGGCGGCAACGAATGGCTGATCGAGTCTCAGTTCGAGGCATACCAGAAGGACCCCGACTCGGTCGAGGAGTCGTGGCGAGAGTTCTTCGCGGACTACACCCCACCGGACGAGGCCGAAAAGCCGACCAACGGCACCCGCGGCGCAGAGCCGAGCACCGCCGTCGAGCAGGCTCCTGAGCCCCGGGTAGCGGCTCCCGCGGCCGCTGAGCCGAGCCCGCCACAACCGCGGCAGCAGCAGCCCGTACCCAAGGAGTCGGCCACGACCGAGCGGCCCGCCACGGCCGAGCCGGTCGCGCCTCCGCCGGCGCCGGTGGACGCAAGCTCGCACGCTGCGGAGACCCTGGCCGACGAGCCGGCGCCGGTGGCGCCAGAAGCGGTCGGGCCCACCGCGCCGTACACGCAGCGCATACCTGCTCGCCGGGAGGTCAGCGTCGGCGGCGACGACGCTGTCGACCGACTGCGCGGCCCGGCAGCACGCGTCGTGACCAACATGGAGTCCTCGCTCACCGTCCCGACCGCCACCAGTGTGCGGGCAATCCCTGCGAAACTCCTCGTGGACAACCGGATCGTCCTCAACAACCACCTCGCTCGAGGGCGCGGTGGCAAGGTGAGCTTCACCCACCTGATCGGGTTCGCACTCGTCGAGGCGCTGATCGAGATGCCCGCGATGAACGCGGGCTACCGGCTCGTCGACGGCAAGCCGGGCATCATGCGGCCCTCGCAGGTCAATCTTGGCCTCGCGATCGACCTCGCCAAGCCCGATGGCACCCGCCAGCTGCTGGTCCCGGCGATCAAGGGCGCCGAGTCGATGGACTTCGCACAGTTCTGGCGGGCCTACGAGGACATCGTGCGGCGGGCACGTGGCAACAAGCTCACGGTCGAGGACTTCCAGGGCACCACGATCTCGCTGACCAACCCCGGCACGATCGGCACCGTGCACTCGGTGCCGCGGCTGATGGAAGGCCAGGGCACGATCATCGGCGTCGGCGCGATGGACTACCCCGCCGAGTTCCAGGGCGCCTCCGCCGAGAACCTGGCGCGGATGGGCGTCTCGAAGGTGATGACCCTCACCTCGACCTACGACCACCGCATCATCCAGGGCGCCCAGTCTGGTGAGTTCCTCCGGATCATCCACAGCAAGCTCCTCGGCGAGGACGGCTTCTACGACCGCGTGTTCGCCGCACTGAGGGTGCCGTACGAGCCCGTGCGGTGGACCGCCGATGTCGACTTCGACCCGGCGAACGAGTTCGGGAAGCCGGCACGGATCCTCGAGCTGATCCACGCCTACCGCTCCCGTGGGCACCTGATCGCCGACACCGACCCGCTCGCGTACCGGCAGCGCAAGCACGCCGATCTCGACGTGCAGAATCACGGCCTGACGCTGTGGGACCTCGACCGCTCGTTCCCCACCGGGGGCTTCGGCGGCAAGGCGCGGATGCCGTTGCGCGACATCCTGGGGCTGCTCCGCAACTCCTACTGCCGCACCATCGGCTCCGAGTACATGCATCTGCACGACGGCGCCCAGCGCCGGTGGCTGCAGCAGCGGCTGGAGTCCGGCTGGGACAAGCCCGAGCGCGAGGTGCAGAAGCAGATCCTGCGCAAGATCAACCAGGCCGAGGCATTCGAGACGTTCCTACAGACGAAGTTCGTGGGGCAGAAGCGCTTCAGCCTCGAGGGCGGCGAGTCGCTGATCCCGTTGCTCGACCAGGTGCTGCAGTCCGCGGCCCGGGACGGGCTCGACGAGGTGGGCATCGGGATGCCTCACCGCGGCCGGCTCAACGTGCTCTCCAACATCGCCGGCAAGTCCTACGCGCAGATCTTCGCCGAGTTCGAGGGCAACCAGGACCCGAAGACCGTGCAGGGCAGCGGCGATGTGAAGTACCACCTCGGCACCGAGGGCGAGTACACGTCGCTGACCGGCGAGACCACCAAGGTCTACCTTGCGGCGAACCCCTCGCACCTCGAGGCCGTCAACGGCGTGCTCGAGGGCGTGGTGCGTGCCAAGCAGGACCGCATCGACCTCGGCGGCGGTGGCTTCTCGGTGCTGCCGATCCTCATCCACGGCGATGCCGCGTTCGCGGGCCAGGGTGTGGTCACCGAGACGATCAACCTCAGCATGCTGCGCGGTTACCGCACCGGTGGCACGATCCACGTGCTGATCAACAACCAGATCGGCTTCACCACCGGCGCGTCCTCGTCGCGGTCCACGCTCTACCCGACCGACGTAGTCAAGGGCCTGCAGGTGCCGGTCTTCCACGTCAACGGCGACGACCCCGAGGCCGTCGCTCACGTGGCCCAGCTCGCGTTCGAGTACCGGCAGGAGTTCAACCGCGACGTCGTCATCGACATGGTCTGCTACCGGCGCCGTGGTCACAACGAGGGCGACGATCCCTCGATGACGCAGCCGGTGATGTATTCGCTGATCGAGAACAAGCGCAGCGTGCGCACGCTGTACACCGAGTCGCTCGTGGGGCGCGGCGACATCACCGAGGACGAGGCGCAGCAGGCGCTGGAGCACTTCCAGGCCGAGCTGGAGCGCGTCTTCACCGAGTCCAAGCAGGGCTCCTCCGCCACCGGTGACCAAGTCGCCGGGCTCGAGGTCCCGGAGTCCCAGCAGGAGGACGCCGGGATGATGGTCGGGTGGCAGACCGCCGTGCCAGCCTGGGTGCTGCAGCGCGTCGGCGAGGCGCACACGCGCGTGCCGGAGGGCTTCACGGTCCACAACAAGCTCACGCAGCTGCTGGACCGGCGCGCCGCCATGTCCGCCGAGGGCGGCATCGACTGGGCGTTCGGCGAGCTCACGGCCTTCGGGTCGCTGCTCATGGAGGGCACCCCGGTCCGGCTCGCCGGCCAGGACAGCCGCCGCGGCACGTTCGTGCAGCGTCACTCGGTTCTCCACGACCGCCTGACCGGCGCCGAGTGGACCCCGCTCCCCTACCTGTCCGCCGACCAGGCGAAGTTCTGGGTCTACGACTCCTCGCTCAGCGAGTACGCGGCGCTCGCGTTCGAGTACGGCTACTCGGTGGAGCGCCCTGACGCCCTGGTCCTGTGGGAGGCGCAGTTCGGCGACTTCGTCAACGGCGCGCAGACCGTCATCGACGAGTTCATCTCCTCGGCGCAGGCCAAGTGGAATCAGAGCTCGTCGGTGGTGCTGCTGCTCCCCCATGGCTACGAAGGTCAGGGGCCGGACCACTCCTCGGCACGCATCGAGCGGTTCCTGCAGCTGTGCGCCGAGGACAACATGGTGGTCGCGCAGCCGTCGACACCGGCGAACCACTTCCACCTGCTGCGCCGGCAGGCCTATCAGCGCCCGCGCAGGCCGTTGGTGGTGTTCACGCCGAAGCAGCTGCTCCGGCTGAAGGCCGCGACCTCTACGGTCGAGGACTTCACGAGCGGCACGTTCCAGCCGGTGATCGGCGACACGACGATCGCAGACGACGCGGTGGGCAGTGTGGACAAGGTGCTGCTGTGCACCGGTCGCGTCTACTACGACCTGCTCGCCGAGCGCAGCAAGCGTGAGGACACCTCTACCGCGATCGTGCGCATCGAGGAGCTGTACCCGTACCCGGCGCAGGAACTCGTGGCCGAGCTCGGGCGCTACCCCGATGACGCCGAGCTCGTGTGGGTGCAGGACGAGCCGAGCAACCAGGGCGCCTGGTCGTACATGGGCTACATGATGCGGTTCAAGACCCCCGAGCTCGAGGGCCGCCCGGTGCAGCATGTGAGCCGCCGGCCCGCCGCTGCCCCCGCCACGGGCGTCGGCAAGGTGCACAAGGCGCAGCAGGAGGAGCTGATCGCCGAGGCGTTCGCCAGGTGAGTACGCGCGTTGCCGTCGTCGGCGATGAGCTCGCCGCCGGTGTGGGTGACCCGCGCGGGATGGGGTGGGTCGGTCGTGTGATCGGCCGCACCACCGCACCCGAGACGCTTGAGGTCTACACGCTCGCTGTCCCGGGCGAGACGTCCACGCAGCTCGCCGCCCGGTGGGAGACCGAGTGCAACCGTCGCTTCGGTCCGGGCGACAACCGGCTCGTGGTGGCCCTCGGGTCGGCCGACCTCGATCATGGGGTCTCGCTCGCGCGGAGCCGGTTGAACCTGGCGAACGTGCTGGATGATGCCGCCAACAGGCGGATCTCCACATTCGTGGTGGGGCCGCCGCCTCGGCCGGGCGCGGAAGAGTCGGCGATCGCCGAGCTCAGCCGTGCCTACTCGGACGTCTGCCAGCGCCGCCGGGTCCCGTACGCCGAGACGTTCGAGCCGCTGCGCACTCATGAGCAGTGGCTCGCCGATGTCGCCGCGGGCGACGGCGTGCATCCGGGCCAGGCCGGGTACGGTCTGCTGGCCTGGCTGGTGCTCCACAACGGCTGGCATGACTGGATCGGTGCCGAGGACCCCTCCGCCTGAGATTCGCAACCCACGGCCAGGACTTGACAGCTGCGGCGTGCGCGACACGCCGGGTTGCCGGACCGGGCGGTCTGTGTGACGGTGGAGAAGTCCGAGGCGCCACGCGAGGAAGTGCAGTTCGCTGCTCGTCAGCGTCATAGCCAAGGCGAAAGAGAGACTTCATGCTGACCATCACCGAAACCGCCCAGACCGCGATCCGCTCCCTCAGCGAGCAGGCTGGTCTCCCCGAGACCGGCGGGGTCCGACTGGCGATGGACGAGAGTCAGAACGGCCTGCAGATGTCGTTGGCCCAGGAACCGGCCGAGGGCGATCAGGTCGTTGGCGATACAGGGGCGCGCGTATTCATGCCGACCGAGACCGCGACCCTGCTCGAGACGCAGGAGCTGGACGCCGCCGCCACCCCGGAAGGCACCGGCTTCAGTTTGCGCGCACAGGCGAGCTGACCCGCACGCTTCACGGCCGAGACCGAGGCGGACCGTCGAGACCGAGGGGTGCGCCCCTCGCTCTCGACGCAAGGCCTCGGTCTCGGCGTGTGAGGGGACGCTCAGGCCTCGGGTGCGTCCTGGATGTCCGACGGCGGTAGCGGCCACGGGGTGTTGCGCTCCACGGCGACGTCGCCGCTGACCGTGGTCACGGTTGCGATCACGCGGTCGCCGGAGCCCGCCTCGACCGTGCGGGTGACCCCGAATCCGCTGCTCTGCTCGCGGCCGTCCACCCGCACCTTGCTGGAGACGCCCCGGACCTCCAGCTCCAACTGTGTGCTCGTGGGAACCGTGATCTCGACCGGGCCGGAGACCGTGGTCACCGTGAGCAACGATGCCCCACCGCGGTGACGCACAGTGACGCCGCCCGCCACGGACGTGAGCGTGGCTTTGGGGATGTCGCCGTCGAGCAGGATCGCTCCCGAGGCGCCGCTGACCGTCACCGGACCGGTGTGATCCTCGATCCCGACCGTGCCGGACGCGGTGCGCACCTTGACACCGCCGGTGGTGCGCTCCAGGCGCACGGGCGCGGACGCGGTCGAGATGTCGACATCGCCCGTGCTGCCGACCAGCGTGACCGGTGCGCTCACGGTGGCGGCCGACACGCTCGCGCCGCGTCCCACGTGCAGTCGCACCGTGGCCTGGTCGGGGCTGTCGGTGGTGGTCAGCCGCTTGAGCCAGCCGTCCCAGCCGATCGAGGGGTACCCGACGCTGACCCGATCGGCCTCCGTGGTGATCTCGAGCGGCTGCCCAACGAGCTCGATGACCTCGACGACCACGCCCGGCTCGTCACGCGCGACCACCTCCAGCGAGCCGCCCACGAGCTGGACGCGGACCGAGCCTCCGTCGTCGCTGGTGACGGAGTCGGGGCCCGTGATGATCCGAGAGGCGGTGGTCATACCGATCTACCTTTCCGAGGTGAGGACGATCTTGCCGAACGAGTCCCCGGCGAGGAGCCGGGAGAAAGCGGCACGGACGTCGTCGTCCGAGCCCAGATCCGAAACGCTGTCGATCACGGGAGAGATCCCGGCCGCCGTCATCATCTCAGCGACCCGCCCCAGTTCCTCCCGCGTGCCCATGGTGGACCCGACCACGCGCAGGCTGCGGAAGAAGACACGGTTGAGGTCAGCCGAGGGCGCCGGTCCGGACGTGGCGCCCGCGACCGCCACCACTCCCCCGGGTCGCAGCGAGCGGAGCGAGTGCCCCCAGGTGGCCTCGCCCACGGTCTCGATCACGAGATCCACCGGTGCGATCCGTGTGCCGCTCTCGACCGCCTCGTGGGCGCCGATATCGAGCGCCCGCTCGAGCTTGGCGGCGGAGCGAGACGTCACCGTGACGTGCAGTCCCGCCGCTCGCGCCAGCAGTACCGCCGCGGTCGATACGCCGCCCCCGGCTCCTTGGATCAGCACGCGCTGACCTGGGCGGGCGTCGGCGGCGTGGAACAGCAGTCGGTACGCGGTCAGGTACGCGGTCGGCAGGCAGGCGGCCTCGGCGAACGACATTCCTTCCGGCTTCGGCACCAGGTTCGCCGCCGGCACCGCGACGCGCTCGGCAAGCGTCCCGGGGTGCAGTTCCGACAACAGCGTGCGGCGCGGGTCGAGCGTCTCGTCTCCATCCCACCCGCGTGAGGCGATCACGCTGTGCACGAGCACCTCGGACCCGTCGGGGGCGATTCCCGCGGCGTCGGTGCCCAGCACCATCGGCAGCCGGTCGGCCGGCAGCCCCACACCGCGCAGACTCCACAGATCGTGGTGGTTGAGCGCAGCGGCTCGCACACGCACCCACACCCAGTCGTCGGGGACCTCGGGCTCGAGCTCGCCGATGCTCAACCCGCTCAGCGGGTCGTCAGGATCCTGGGAGGCCGCGTAGACACTGCGCACCCAGCCACCCTACGACGAACGCACGATGACCGGGCGGCGCGAGCGACGCCGTCGAGAATCGACTCAGCCGGCACCCGAGGTGCGGGACCGGATCACCGTGATCTGGCTGCGCACGCGAATGCGCAGCGTCTCCGGCGCGGTCTCGTAGCAAGAGCGGCGCAGCACCGCCCGAAGCCGCTGCTCGAGCTCGGCCTCACCGAAGCACGAGGTGCACTCGTCGAGGTGTGCACGCAGCCGGTCGGCGTCGAGCGCCCCGATCTCCGAGTCCAGGTACTCCTCGAGCTTGTCCAGCGCCTCCTCGCACTGGCAGCGCTCGTCGGACTTCTCGTTCATCGTCCCTCCCTGACCAGTCCGAGGTCACGGGCATGGTCGGCCAGCAGCTCGCGCAGCTGGCGGCGGCCCCGGTGCAACCGCGACATCACGGTGCCGATCGGGGTGTCCATGATCTCGGCGATCTCCTTGTAGGCGAAGCCCTCGACGTCGGCGAGGTACACGGCCATCCGGAAGTCGTCAGGCAGGTCGGCGAGCGCCTGCTTGACCACGTCGTCACCGATCTGGTCCAACGCCTCCGCCTCGGCCGAACGCAACCCGAGCGAGGTGTGCGAGGCGGCGCGGTGCTCCTGCCAGTCCTCGATGTCGTCGGCGTTCGACTGCTGCGGCTCGCGCTGCTTCTTGCGGTAGGAGTTGATGAAGCTGTTGGTGAGGATCCGGTACAGCCACGCCTTGAGGTTGGTGCCGGGCTTGTACTGGTGGAACGCGGCGTACGCCTTGGCGTAGGTCTCTTGGACCAGGTCCTCGGCGTCGGTCGGGTTGCGTGTCATGCGCAGCGCCGCGCCGTAGAGCTGGTCGAGGAGCGGCATCGCCTCGTCCTCGAACCGCTGGTCGCGCTCGGCCGCGCTCTCCTCGGGAGCTCGCTCGCTTCCCTCTCCCTGCTCGGTCATCACCGCTGAGCCTAGTCCGCGCCGGCGGTCGCGCCGACCGGGTGGCCCGCTCGGCGAGGGGCGCCCGACGGCGCAGCCTCGCCCTGTCGGGCATGCCCGGTCGGTCTTTGGCTCGGTCAGTGCTGTCACATCCGGCTCAACGTCGGGGTGCGCCGCAAGCATTCCCCGCGCTTCGACTACCGAAGTGGCTCACGGTGCTGTAGCAATGAGTCATGAGTCCTCTTCGCGCCCTCGCCCGACCGCTGCTGGCGTCGGCTTTCATCCTCGATGGCGTCGACGCGCTCCGGCACGCCGACGAGCATGCCGAGAAGGCCCGTCCGTTCGCACCCACGCTCGCCAAGGTCGGCGAGAAGGTGCCGGGGCTGCCGACCGACCCCAAGGCGTTGACCCGACTGGTCGGTGCGGTCCAGGTCGCTGCGGGCGTGCTGCTGGCCACCGGCAAGGCGCCGCGGGTCGCAGCCGCCACCTTGGCTGTCATCACCGTGCCCACCACGATCGTGCGCCACCCCGCCTGGTCCACCAAGGGCACCGAGCGGCAGGAGCACGTGGCGGGTCTGCTGCGCAGCGCAGCCCTGCTCGGCGGGCTGATCTTCGCGGCCGAGGACCGCGAGGGCAAGCCCTCGATCGGGTGGCGGTACGAGAACTGGCGAGAGCACCGCGATGAGCTCACCCAGCTCCGCGACGAGCTCAAGGCCGAGGTCAAGGCGGCCAAGCAGGACGCCTGAGGAGTGATCCCTTCCCCCTCGCCGCCGAAGAGGCTGGTCTGCCCGGCATGGCTGCCGATAGCGGGCGAAACCTCCTGATCGGCGGACCACCGCGCGACTGACTACCCTGGTCGGGTGCTGAGTACCGACGTCTGGCCCGCCCCCACTGCGAGCGGACCGCTGGACGCGACCGTGCTTGTGCCCGGGTCGAAGTCGCTGACGAACCGCGCGTTGCCGCTGGCGGCGCTGGCAGCGGAGCCGACCACGATTCGCGGCGCGCTACGGTCGCGCGACGCCGACCTCATGATCGCCGCGCTGCGGGCGTTGGGTACGGAGGTCGAGGTCGCCGATGGCGGCGCCACCCTGCAGGTCACGCCCGCCCCGCTGCGAGGCCCGGCCGAGATCGACTGCGGCCTCGCAGGCACCGTGATGCGGTTCGTCCCGGCGCTCGCGGCGCTCGCCGATGGTCCCGTGCGTCTCGACGGCGACGACGGCGCCCGGGTTCGCCCGATGGGCCCGGTACTCGCCGGGTTGGCCCGGCTGGGTGTCCGTGTCTCGTCCGACGACGGCGCTGACCCCCGCCACCTGCCCGTCACGGTGCACGGGGTCGGGTCGGTGGTGGGTGGCGAGGTGGAGATCGACGCCTCCTCCTCTTCCCAGTTCGTCTCGGGTCTGCTGCTCGCGGCGCCCCGGTTCGAGGCTGGATTGACGCTGCACCACGTGGGCGAGGTGCTCCCGAGCCAGCCGCACATCGACATGACGATCGCTGTGCTGCGGGAACGTGGTGTCAGCGTGGACGACGTGGCGCCTGGCAAGTGGCGGGTCGAGCCCGGACCGATCAGCGGCGGCGAGGTGGTCGTCGAGCCGGACCTGTCGAACGCCGGACCGTTCCTCGCGGCAGCACTGGCTGCGGGCGGCACGGTGCGGGTGCCGCACTGGCCCACCTCGACCACGCAACCGGGAGCGCTGCTGCCCGAGCTGTTGGGACTGATGGGCGGCACGGCCGACCTGACCGACGGTGTCCTCACGGTCACCGGCACCGGGCGGGTGCAGCCGATCACCGTCGACCTCGGGCTGGCGGGCGAACTCGCGCCGACGATCGCTGCGTTGGCCGCGCTGGCGCCGGGTGAGTCCAGGCTGACGGGGATCGCGCACCTGCGTGGGCACGAGACGGACCGGTTGGCAGCGTTGGTCACCGAGATCCGACGGCTGGGTGGCGAGGCCGAGGAGTTGCCCGACGGGCTCGTGATCCGCGGTGGCGACCTGCGCGGCGCAGCCGTGGAGACCTACCACGACCATCGTATGGCGACCTTTGCCGCCGTCGTGGGCCTCGCCGTCGCCGGGGTCGACATCATCGATGTGGCGACCACGAGCAAAACGCTGCCCGACTTCCCGCAGATGTGGGCCGAGATGCTCGGGACGCACTAGCACCATGGCCCGCAGCCTGCGCAGCGACGCCGAGGACGACGTCCGAGTCCGCCCGAACCGGCGGGGCAGCCGGCCGCGCACCAAGCAGCGGCCCGATCATGCCGATGCCCGACCTGGGCTGGTGCTCGTGGTGGATCGCGGCCGCTACGACGTGCTGCTCGATGGTGGTCCGCAGGTGCGTGCGATGAAAGCGCGCGAGCTCGGGCGCGCCTCGATCGTGGTGGGCGACCGGGTCGATGTGGTGGGCGACGTCTCCGGGGAGCCGGACACGCTGGCCCGGGTGGTGCGCGTGCACGAACGCACCACGACGCTGAGACGGTCCGCGGACGACACCGACGACGCGGTCGAGCGGGTACTGGTGGCGAACGCGGACCAGTTGGTGGTGGTCACCGCCCTGGCGGATCCCGAGCCGCGGCCACGGATGGTTGACCGGTGCCTGGCCGCGGCGTTCGACGCCGGCATGGACGCGCTGCTGTGCCTCACCAAGGCCGATCTCGCGGATCCGGGGCCGTTTGCTGCCCAGTACGCGGCGCTCGACGTGCCGGCGCTGGCCACGGTGATCCGAGGCGGCCGGATCGACGGGATCGATGCGCTGCGGGAGCGGCTGACCGGCCGGGTATCGGTGCTGATCGGGCACTCGGGCGTGGGCAAGTCGACCTTGGTCAACGCGCTGGTGCCGGAGGCTGAGCGGGACACCGGCGGCGTCAATGAGGTGACGGGGCGGGGGCGGCACACGTCGTCCTCCGCCGTCGCGTTGCGGCTGCCGGAAGGCGGCTGGGTGATCGACACCCCGGGTGTGCGGGGCTTCGGGCTGGCTCACATCCAACCCGACGACCTGATCCGTGCCTTCGCGGACCTGGACGAGGTGGCCGAGGAGTGTCCGCGTGGCTGCACGCACACCGAGGACGCGCCCGATTGCGCGCTCGATACGTGGGTGGCTTCCGGAGCGGCTGGTGCGGCCGGCGAGGCCCGGCTCATGAGCTTTCGGCGGCTGCTCGCGAGCCGCGAGGGTGGGGAGGGATGACGATGGCGATCACCGATGGCGACCGGCGCTGGCTGGCGCGTTGCGTGGAGCTGGCTGAGGAGGCGCTGGACAACGGCGACGGGCCGTTCGGCTCAGTGCTCGTTGATGGCGAAGACACGCTCCGTGCGGAGGGCCGCAACCGCGAGGTCAGTGGCGGCGACGAGACGCGGCATCCCGAGCTGGAACTTGCGCAGTGGGCGGCTCGCAACATGAGCGCCGCCGAGCGCGCCGCAGCCACGCTGTACACCTCGGGCGAGCACTGCGCGATGTGTTCTGCCGCGCAGGGCTGGGTGGGCGTGGGCCGACTGGTGTTCGTGATGTCGACGCCGCAGCTGGTCGCACTGCAGGCCGAGCTCGGGCGACCTGCTGGCCCGGTGGCACCGCTGCGTGCGAGCGAGGTGGCCGTGGACGTCGAGGTCCTCGGCCCCGAGCCGAGCCTCGTGGAGGCCGTCGCCGAGCTGCACCGGCGAGCCTTGGCAGGCTGACGGGCGGGATCGCGCCGTAGGCTCTGAGCGTGACGCAGTACCAGGGCGACGACTTCTACTGCGATGTTGCGATCCCTCGACGCGAACCGATCGAGGTGGCTTTCGAGGATGGCGACGTGCTGGCGTTCCATCACACGCGGCCGTTCTGGCCGGTACATGTCGTGGTGGTCCCCAAGGTTCACGTGGACTCGCTGCTGACGCTCGCCGACACCGGTCTCGCCTCGCGCTTGTTGGCGGTGGTCCAGTCGGTCGCCGCCGATGTCGTTGCCCGCCACGGCAAGGCGAGTGTGATGACGAACCTCGGCGCCTATCAGGACTCCAAGCACCTGCATGTGCACGTACACGCGGGTCAGCCGCTCTCATCGGCGGTGTGACCCGGAGCGATCGCCGCAGATGGCGGCGGGCGATTTTCGCGTGTGCCACGTTCGCTCGGCACCACCGCCTCGCCGCGAGGTCGTGCGGCTCGGTCCGCCCCGCGCGTCAGAAGGGTGGTGGGGTGGTGTCGTCGGGTGCGTAGCCGGGTGGGAGCTGTCTGGTGGCGAGGGTGACGGTGCCGTCGACCTGTTGTTCGTAGACGTGTCCGGTCGCGGTAGTCCACCTGCGGGCACGGCTGCGGCCGTCTTCTTCGTAGCGCCAGGCACCGTGGGTGACCAGCAGGTGGTCCCGGCGGCATCCGGGGTCGAGGTTCCACACACTCGTCGCACCTGCCGGGTAGGGGATGCGGTGGTGCAGGTCGCAGGAGTCGGCGTCCACGCTGCAGGTCACACCCGCGCAGGTGGGTTGCGCCGCCCGGACCAGCCGGGCCATCGACTCCGGCGGCCGGTACTTCGGCGAGGACAACTCCAGCACGGTCCGGTCCACCGGATCCATCACCAACCGGGACCAGACCGACCCCGCCGCCAACGCACGGGCGGCCGAGGCCGGGATCGGACCGTACCCGTCCAAGAACGCCACCCACAGCTGATCCGGCACCGACACCTGCCACACCGGCACCCCCTCCCGCTCCACGACAACACCAGGGTTGCCGAACCGCTCGGCCCCGTCGGTGTCGCCGGCACGGGCGACCTCGTCAGCATCGTGGATCTCGGTAGTGCGGCTGGGGTCCTCGGCACGGGCGGCCTCGCCAGCATCGCCGCCAACGCGGACGCCGGGGATGCCGCCCGCGCGCTCGATGGAGTCGACGCACTCGGGGTGGCCGGCACCGTCGGGACAGCAGCCCGTGGGGTCGTTGACGTGTTCGGGACAGGAACATTCGGGATGGTCGGCACCGTCGGGATGGTGACCGTGTGGATAGAGGTCGCCGCGGCGTCTGCGATGGCTCCGGTCGCTCGCGTGGACGTCACCGGCATGGGCGAGGTTCGCCAGTGCTGCCTCGGGCGGTGCGTGTGGAGGTGGGTCGTCCATCAGGATCGTGTACGGCACGACCACGCGAACGTGTGCGCTGGCACCACCGATCTGCCCGACCCGCATCCGCACCACATCACCACAGCCCGGCTCACCACCCGCGCCCGGCCCGCCGGCAGGCGCTGGGTCGTCACCGGCCGCGACCGCACGGTCGGGCTCGCTACCTGTCGCGGGGGCCTCCCCTGGGGAGTCGCTGGCCACGCCCACGCCACCGGGAACGCCGCGGTCTGAGTCTTCGCGCTTGCGACCGGCGCCGGCCGCGCGGCCACCGTCGTGGTCCTCGCCCTCGTCGGCAACGCGGTGCCCGCCAGGGGCGTGTGCGTCAGCCACGCCGGCCGATGGGCTCGGTTCCTGTGGTGTGGGTGCGGGTCCGATCCATCCGGTCTGGATCGCGGCCGACCCCATCGCCGCGAGAGCGTCAGCACGCAACTGATCCATGGTGCGGTCATCACCGCCGGCCTTCGCCGACCGGGCAGCAGCATCCACCGCCCGATACACCCCGGCGGCCTCCACCGCCGGCAACACCGCATACAGCGACGCCATTCCATCCGCCAACACCCGCGGCCTACCCACCCGCCGCAACCGGGCAGCGTCCGCGCACCGCTCCTCGAACCGGTCCGGCTCCACCGCCGCGACCGCTGCTGCGACCTCGCGCCGCAGCCGACCCGTGGCCATGAACGGCGCCCTCGAGAGCACCCGCTCCTGCACCGCCAACGCCTCCCCCGCCCCCAGATCCGTGACCGCGTCCAGAATCAGATCCGCCTTCACCGCATCAATGGCCCCGGCCGCCAGTGCGTCGCCGGTCGGCATACCCGTTTCGTTCATCGCCCGCCCCGACCGCACCAGACGCCCCGCTGCCGGCTTGCTGATACCGAGCCGCACCGAGAGCTCATCCGCAGCGATCGACACCTCACCGGCCTCGATCCCCATCGCCGCCAAATGAGCCAGCCCGTTCGCCAACGACTCCCGCCTGCCCATCGCCGCAGCCGCGAACCGCTTCCCCGCCGCGCAATAGGACTCCAGCTTCGCCCACAACGCCACCAGCTCCACCGAGTCGTAATCACTGCCCACCAGCTCCACCGGCAGCGACTCCAGATCGCTCAACAGCGTCCCACTCGGTGCCCGCCCCGCCAACCACGACACCGGACCATGCTCAGGCCGCAACAGGTCATCGATCCACGATCCAGCAGCCTGCAGGCGCTCCTGTGCGAGCTCTTCCTCACCCTCAGCCATGCCGGAGGCGGCATCGACTCGGACCAGCGGCACGCCGTTCTGGACCAGCGCCTCCAGCTCGGCCACCGACCACCCCGAACCCGGCCCCGGCACCCACGCCGAGGACGCGTCACAACCCTGTGACGCCTCGTGTGAACCCTTCGGATCGAGCATGGAACCAGTCTCCACCCGACCTCCGACATCGCCCCGCGCCGCATCCGCAGCACGCGCGGCAGCACCTTCTACGGCACCTTCGCGATCGGTCGATTCGGACATACCTCCAGCCTGCACCCGAGCACTGACATCGGCGCGGCGCGCACCCTCGTGTGCGCCATCACCACCGCCCGAACTGACCATGTGCATACCCTCTACCCGACCACTGACACTGCTCGCTGAGGACCTACTCGACACGGGCGTCGGCCCGGTGCCGGAGGACGCCCATGGGCAGCAGCGCTCACTGGGCGCTGAGTGATGTCACCGCCCGCCTCTACGCTGGCGGTATGACCCACATCGGAGTGATCTTCCCGCCCGACCAACCGCCCGAGCGGCTCCGTGAGGTAGCGCTCGCGACCGAAGAAGCCGGCCTCCAGGAGCTGTGGCTCTGGGAGGACTGCTTCGCCGAGAGTGGCATGGCGCCGGCGGCGTCAGTGCTGGCGTGGACGGAGAATCTCCGGGTGGGCGTGGGGCTGTTCCCGGTGCCGCTGCGCAACGTCGCCCTGACCGCGATGGAGATCGCCACGATCGCCCGCATGTTCCCCGGCCGACTGCTGCCCGGCATCGGGCACGGCGTGCTGGACTGGATGGGCCAGGTCGGCGCCCGAGCAGCCTCTCCGCTCACGCTGCTGCGCGAGTACGGAACGGCGCTACGTCGCCTGCTCGACGGCGAGAACGTCACCACCGAGGGGCGTTACGTCACGCTCCGCGACGTGCAGCTGCGCTGGCCGCCCGAGACGATCCCGCTGCTGGTCGGCGCCGAGGGCCCGAAGACCCTCGCCCTAGCCGGTGCGATCGGCGACGGCATCATCCTCACCGGCGGTACCGGTCCCGAGACCGCCGAACGCGCGATCTCGACCGCCCGGCAGGCCCGACAGGACGCGGGCATCGATTCCGAGCTGGACGTGGTCTCGTTCCTCTCCGTGCCCAGCACGATCGGGGCCGACGACCTCGCGACCAAGGTCGCCGAACTCACAGCCGTCGGCGTCGATCGCGTCGCGGTGTGCGGGCTCTCCGAAGACGGCCCGCCCGACGGCAGCGAGCGGATCCTCGCGCTCGTCGAGACGGTCGGGCAGATTAGCGCGGAGGTGGTGCCAGCCCCGGAGTGACGACGACCAGACCCGAGCACTGCACTGAGCAGAACAGCCGATCATGCCCGCCGGTCGACCCGGCAGTCACGGCGCCTCGGTGCTCAGCCCCACCGTGACGACCCGCTGCTCGCCACCTGCGAGCAGGAGCGGCGTCCCGCCCTTCTCCTTGGCCACCGCCAACCCCTGCCCGGGGTAGGTGGTGCCCGGCTCGATCGCGCACACGTACGCCATCTGCCACCACGGGTGCCCAGGCGTGTCGTTCAGCTCCTGCCACAGCCACGCACTCGGGTACACGCTGGCGTCCCATTCCAGCCGCGCCGCCAGCCCGAGGTCGTCGTTGACGAGCCGAGCCCAGCCGGTCTCGAACTCAGACAGGTAGACGAGCCGGTGCGTCGCGAAGTCGGGCACCACCGACAGGTCGACGGCGGAGCCGCCTTGTGCGGGTGCGTGCGGCCAGGTGGATCGCTCGCCTGCGGCGAGATCGCCGTCGGTGAGGGTGTCGTCGGTCTCGGTCACCGTTGCGCCGGTCTCGATCCGGGTCCCGGCCGCGATCAGCGGCGCCCCGAACGAGGGGTGCTGGGACCACATCACCTCGATCGGCACCGACGAGAGGTTGGTCAGCGTCTCGGTGACCGCGAGCGCACTGTCCACCAGCTCCAACCGGCGGTGCAGCCGCAACGGCGCCCGGATCAGCCGCACCTCCAGCTCGGCCCAGGCGCGCTCCCCGTCGACTCCCGACCCCAGCACGGTCCACGGCAGCAACGCTGCCTCGCCGTGGAAGCCCCACGTGGTGCCACCGGGCGCCGGCGTGGCGGCACCACCGTTGGGCAGCAGCACGTTCCAGCCGCCCGGAAACCGCTCACCCCACTCGGTCTCGGTCGCAGCACTGAACGGCCCGGTGCTACGCGGCGGGATCCCCCACGGCACGCGCCACAGCACGTCGACGCCCGTCCGGGCGTCCACGAACGAGCCGATGTCGCACCCCAGCTCCGGGATCAACTGCACCCGCGCGCCCGCGGTCACCAGCTCCAGCGCCGGCCATCCGCCCTCGACGGTGACCTCGCGTACCCCTGTGCTCACTGCCGCTCCTTCGCTCATGCGTGTGGTCCTACGGTGACCTCACCGATCGTCAGCTGTGCGCGAGCCTGCAGGATCTCGCCCACGCGCGCCACCTCGTCCTCAAGCGCGGACACCTGTGCCGGCGCCAGCGGCTGCAACGGTTCGACTCGCACGGCCAGCCGGGCGCCGGAACGCTTGCCGTGCCACACCCCGCCCACCACGCCGTCGAGCAGCAGCACCGGAAAGTTCCCGGCCTGGCTGCCCGCGAGGGCGCGCTCCCACGCCCGCCCCGCGAACAGCTCCTCCCGCGGCTGTGCCGCCACCACGTAGGCGTCGAAGTACGGCAACAGCACCACCTCGGGAATCTCGTCGTGACCGACGGCGGTCGCACCAGCCGAGCGGCCAACCTCGCCATGGCCGGTCTCACCAGAACCAGTGCCGCGCACACCTGCCCGACCAGGCGCCTCGCCACCGTGGACACTCGCCCACGCCTCACTCGCCCAGGTCTCGGTGGTCGCAAGCCACCTCGCCAGGTGTCGAGGCTCCGAGGGAGCGTAGGCCGCGAGGTACTGGCTCACGAGCCAGGGCACCGCCACCTCGGCGGGTGCGGGCTCGAACCCTGGGAGCC
>NZ_JBMDXJ010000208.1:0-13880 GCF_048594945.1 Pseudactinotalea sp.
GACCTGTGTGCCCGCGCGGTGGAGCCGCAGGTTCTCAGCCCACGCACGCACGTCGAGCGAGTCGCCCGAAAGGAGCTGCTCGCGGTGTTCGATCCTGTTCGCCAGGTGCACCATCCCCATCAGCGGCAGCGGGAAGTCGGCCCGGGCCATCACGGCCATCGCGACCGGGAACGCGAGCACGTGCACGTACCCGGCGGGCAGCGCGTCCGTGCCCGGCTCGCCAAGGAGCTGCTGGTAGGCCGCGAGCTGGTCGCGATCGGCCTGGACACCGTCGACGGCGTAGCGCACCGCGGGCAGGTCGCTCGCCTGCCGGGGGCTCATCACGGCCTGGGCCATGCGGCCGATCGCCTGCGCGTACAAGGACCCGAGCGACGGGACCTCCGCGAGCCGGACCTCCTTCAGCTCAGCCATCAGCGACCGACCATGTTCTGGCCGCAGACGCGCAGCACCTGCCCGTTGACGCCGCCCGCCTGCGGCGAGGCGAGGAAGGCGATCGCCTCGGCCACATCGACCGGGAGCCCGCCCTGCTGCAGCGAGCTGAGACGCCGCGCGACCTGACGCGTGACCGCCGGGATCGCCGCGGTCATGTCGGTCTCGATGAAGCCCGGCGCCACGGCGTTCGCGGTGCCGCCGGTGCCGGCCAGGTCGCGGCCCAACGCCCGGGTCGCCCCGATCACGGCGGCCTTGGAGAACGCGTAGTTGGTCTGGCCGCGGTTCCCGGCGATGCCGGAGGTGGAGGCGAGCGAGACCAGTCGCAGCCCGTCGGGTGCCAACTCGTCGGCCGCCATCAGTGTCGCGTTGACTCTCAGCTGTGCCGCGATGTTGACGGCGATCACCGCGTCCCACTTGTCCGGCGACATGTTCGCGAGCAGCTTGTCGCGCGTGATGCCGGCGTTGTGGACCACCAGGTCGAGGCGACCGAAGCGGGACCGGGCGATCTCGACGAGGCGCGCACCGGCGTCGTCGGCCGTGATGTCGAGCTGCAACGCGACGCCCTTGACCTCGTTCATCACCGCGCTGAGCGCGTCGCCCGAGGCGGGCATGTCCACCCCTATCACGGTCGCGCCGTCGCGGGTCAGCACCCGCGCGATCGACGCGCCGATCCCTCGGGCTGCCCCCGTCACGACGGCGACGCGACCCTCGAGCGGTCGGGTCCAGTCGGTCGGCGCCTGGCCGCCGTCACGGACCGGCAGCAGCTGTCCGTCCACGTACGCGCTGCGTGCGGAGAGGAAGAAGCGGACCGTGCCGAGGGCGCTCACGCCGTCCACGGCGGCGCCGTCGGCGAGCACCACACCGTTCGCGGTGGCGCCGGCGCGCAGCTCCTTGCCGAGCGAGCGCACCAGCCCCTCGACGCCAGTGCGAGCCGCGGCCACGGCGGCGGGGTCGTCAGCGGCGGCCTCGCGGGACACCGTGATGACGCGGCCGCTGGGAACGAGGTCGCGCAGCATCGACGCAGCGGCGAGCACGCGCTGGCTGGCCTGCGTCGGCTCGACGATATCGGTGAGCACGACGACGATCGCGCCGACCTTCGTGCCCACGGTCACGGTGCGGCGCACGTCGACGTCCCAGTCGAGCAGCGCGCTCGCGAGCGTGTCCGCGTCGGACCCCTCGCCAAGGACCACCACCGGGCCCGGGGCCAGCGGGCTGTCCACGTGGCTCGGGTCGGTGCGGCGCAGCTTCGCCGGGCGCGGGAGTCCGAGCCTCTTCGCGACCTGCTTGGTGAAGCCAGAGTTGACGAGCTCCAGGTAGGTGTCGGCAGCCATCCCTCAGGCCTCCAGGATCATCGCGACGGCCTGGCCGCCGGCGGCGCACACCGAGATCAGCCCACGCACCGGGGCGTCGCCGCCGTGGGTGGCCTTGCGCTCGGCGAGCAGCTTGGCGAGCGTGCCCACGATCCGCGCGCCGGTCGCGGCGAACGGGTGCCCTGCGGCGAGCGAGGAGCCGGTCACGTTGAGGCGGCTGCGGTCGATCTGGCCGATCGCCGGCAGTCCGAGCTTGCGCTGGGACCAGGCGTCGTCGGCCCAAGCCGCCGTGGTGGTGAGCACGGTGGAGGCGAACGCTTCGTGGATCTCGAGGAAGTCGAAGTCGTCGAGTGTCAGGCCGGTGCGGTGCAGCAGCCGCGGCACGGCGTAGGCGCCGGCCATGAGCAGCCCGTCCTCACCGCGGACGAAGTCGACAGCGGCGGCCTCGGCGTCGACCACGTGGGCGAGCACCGGCAACCCTCGCTCGGCGGCCCAGTCGTCGGAGGCCAGCAGCACCGATGCGGCGCCGTCGGAGAGCGGGGTGGAGTTGCCCGCCGTCATGCTCGCGCCGTCGGCCTTGAGGCCGAACACGGGCTTGAGCTTGGCAAGCTTCTCCGCCGAGGTGTCCGCACGCAGCGCCTCGTCGCGCGTCAGCCCGCGGTACGGGGTGAGCAGGTCGTCGAAGAATCCGCGCTCGTACGCAGCGGCCAGGTTGTGGTGGCTCGCCAGCGCCACGGCGTCCTGGTCCTCACGCGTGATGCCCCACTCGCGTGTGGTCAGCGCCTGGTGCTCGCCCATCGAGAGCCCGGTGCGCGGCTCGGCCACGTCGGGGGCTACGGGGGCGAGGTCGCCCGGGCGGAGTCCGGCGAGCAGTTGCAGCCGTTGCGGGACAGTCTTCGCGCGTGCGAGCCTGAGGAGCGTCTTACGGAGCCGGTCGCTGACCACGATCGGGGCGTCCGAGGTGGAGTCGGTGCCGGCGGCTATGCCGACGTCGATCTGGCCGAGCGCGATCTTGTTCGCGATGCCCCAGGTGGCCTCGAGGCTGGTGGCGCAGGCGCGCTGCACGTCGGAGGCGGGGGTCTGCGGGGACAGGCTCGCCCCCAGGACCGCCTCGCGCGTCATGTTGAAGTCGCGCGAGTGCTTGAGCACCGCGCCGGCGGTCACGTCGCCCAGCCGCTCCCCGGCCAGCCCGTACCTCGCGACGAGGCCGGACAGGGCCGCCGTCAGCATGTCGAGGTTCGAGGCGGAGGAGTAGGCGCCACCCGCCTTGCCGAACGGGAGTCTGTTGGCCCCGACGACGGCGGCTCGCCGCGTCGGGGAGGTCGGGCTCGGGGACTGGGTCGTTGTGCGCGTGCTCAAGGGAACCTCGCCTCGTTGACTGGCGTGCCGGATATCCCGGCCGGACTCGCGATATGTCTAGAACCTACAGTACCTGATACTGTCAGTCCGTGACCACGATCACGTCCGACGACATCGAGCCGCGCGAGGGGGCCGACGGCCGCTCCACGCGCTGGGACGCGCACCGCGAGCAGCGCCGCGCCGAGCTCAGCCGGGCTGCCCGCAGGGCCGTGCACCGTGGCGGGCCCGACCTGTCGATGGATGAGATGGCCGCCGCGATGGGCACGTCCAAGTCGATCGTGTACCGGTACTTCACGGACAAGTCCGGCCTGCAGGCCGCCGTCGGGCAGGCCGTGCTCGACGAGATCGCCGATGCGCTCGCGCAGGCATCCCGTGCCGCGGGCACGGCGCAGCAGCGCATGCGGGCGATGGTCGAGATCTACGTCAGCACCCTCACCCACTCGCCGAACGTCTACCGGTTCGTGACCGCCCAACCCGGCGGCGCGACGATGTCGACGTTCCTGTCCACCGTGGCCGAGGCCGTGGCCGCCCCGCTGGCCGAGCTCCTCGGCGACGCCGACCCCGACGGCCACCTCGCTGCCCTGTGGGCCACCGGCATGGTCGGTTTCGTCCGCGGTGCCGGCGAGACCTGGCTCGACACCCCACCCACCCTCCGACTCGGCGCGCCCGAGATGGTCGACCTCCTGGCCGGCTGGCTCTGGCGTGGCGCAAGCGCGACCTCACGGATCAGAAGCACAGGAGAGACATCATGAGCACCACGTTGAACCCGCCCGAGACCGGGACCGAGAGCCTCGCCGTCGACCGCTCGGTCGTCAACGCCGCACTCGACGGTCGCTGGGCGAACCTGCGCCGCGAGAGCCGCGATCTGTGCCTGGAGCCGGAGTTCCGCCGTGTGTCCGGCCTGAGCATGGACGATCACCGCGAGCGTGTGCTCGAGCAGCTGCACGGCCTGGTCGCCCGCGATGCCGTGCACCGGGCCTTCCCCGCCCGGCTCGGCGGCATGGACGACCACGGCGGCAGCCTCGCCCGGTTCGAGGAGCTCGTGGTCGGTGATCCGTCGCTGCAGATCAAGGCCGGCGTGCAGTGGGGCCTGTTCGCCTCGGCGATCCTGCACCTCGGCACCGAGCAGCACCACGACGCGTTCCTGCCCGGTGCACTTCAGCTCACGGCACCCGGTGCGTTCGCGATGACCGAGATCGGCCACGGCTCCGACGTGGCCGCGATCGGTACCACCGCCACGTACGACCCTGAGACCGAGGAGTTCGTGCTCCACACCCCGTTCCGGGCGGCGTGGAAGGACTACCTCGGCAACGCCGCCAAGGACGGCGTGGCGGCCGTGGTGTTCGCGCAGCTGATCACGCAGGGGGTCAACCACGGCGTGCACGCGTTCTACACCCCGATCCGTGAGGTCACGCCGGAGGGTCGCGCGGGCGCGCTGCTGCCCGGCATCTCGAGCGAGGACGACGGCCTCAAGGGCGGTCTCAACGGCATCGACAACGGGCGCCTCGCGTTCGACCACGTGCGGGTCCCGCGCACCAACCTGCTCAACCGGTACGGCGACGTGACCGCCGACGGCACCTACAGCTCCTCGATCGAGTCCCCCGGGCGCCGGTTCTTCACGATGCTCGGCACGCTCGTGCAGGGCCGCGTGTCCCTCTCCGGTGCGGCGAACGCCGTCTCGAAGATGGCGCTGGCCACCGCGATCCGGTACGGCAACGAGCGCCGCCAGTTCACCGCTGACGATCCGAACAGCGAGGTCGTGCTGCTCGACTACCAGCGTCACCAGCGCCGGCTGCTGCCGCTGCTCGCCCGCACCTACGCGGCGCAGTTCAACCACAACCAGCTGCTGCAGCGGTTCCACGAGGTGTTCTCGGGCGAGTTCGACACCGACGCCGACCGCGAGGACCTCGAGACCCTCGCCGCCGCGAGCAAGCCGCTGACCACGTGGCTGTGCCTGGAGACCGTGCAGCAGGCGCGCGAGGCCTGCGGTGGAGCGGGCTACATGGCCGAGAACAAGTTCACCGGATGGCACTCGGACATGGACGTGTACGCCACGTTCGAGGGCGACAACAACGTGCTGCTGCAGCTGGTCGGGAAGCGGCTGCTGACCGACTACGGCCGCTCGATCGCCCGCATGGACGTGGCCGGCACGGTGCGCTACGTAGCGGATCGTGCGGCGGACATGACGCTGCACCGCACGCCGCTTCGCCGCGCTGCGCAGTCGATCTCCGACTTCGGTTCTGCCGCGCGCTCGGCCCTGGAGATCCGCGAGCCCGCCGTGCAGCGCGAGCTGCTCGAGGAGCGTGTCGAGACGATGGTCGAGGCGATCGCGGACGCGCTGCGGCCCGCGCAGCACGCTTCCGCCGCTGAGGCCGCGCGCCTGTTCAACGAGAACCAGAACGATCTGATCGAGGCCGCCCGCGCCCACGGCGACCTGCTGCAGTGGGAGGCCTTCACCGAGGCGCTGGCCACGATCAAGGACGCCGACACCAAGCGCGTGCTCACCTGGCTGCGCGACCTGTTCGGGCTCGTCACGATCGAGCGCAACCTGTCCTGGTACCTCATCAACGGCCGCATCTCGAACCAGCGGGCGCGCACCGTCACCTCCTACATCAACCGGCTGCTGGCGCGACTGCGCCCGTACGCCGTCGACCTGGTGGAGAGCTTCGGCTACTCACCCGAGCACGTCGGCGCCACGATCGGCACCGGGGTGGAGCGCACACGCCAGGAGGAGGCTCGTGACTACTACCGCCGCCTCCGTGCCAGCGGTCAGGAGCCGGTGAGCGAGAAGGCGCTCCGCGACGCCGAGAAGAAGGCTCAGAAGAAGGCGGCATCCGCGCGCTGAGCGAGGACTAACCTGGCTGGCATGCCAGCCAGGGGGGCGTACCGCAAGGGCGTCGAGAAGCGCGAGGAGATCCTCTCCCTCGCTCTCGATGTCGTGGCCCGGGAGGGATATCGCGGCACCACGGTGCGTGACCTGGCCGACGCCGTCGGGCTGAGCCAGGCGGGGCTGCTGCACTACTTCGACAGCAAGGACGAGCTGCTCACCGCAGTGCTTCGCCGCCGCGACGAGCTCGATGCCGAGAGCGAGCGCGACCTGACCGGTGCGGACGTGCTCGTGCATGCGCTGCGTCGGAATGCGACCGTGCCTGGCCTCGTGACGCTCTACGCCCAGCTCTCGGTCGAGGCTGCTGATGCCGACCATCCCGCCCACGGGTACTTCCGCGACCGGTTCACCCAGTTGCGGGCGTGGATCGCCGAGGTGGTCCGCACCGGTCAGGAGGCGGGCACGATAGCGTCCACCCTCGATCCCGACAAGGCGGCGACGATCGCGCTCGCCCTTGCCGACGGGCTGCAGGTCCAGTGGCTCTACAACCGCGACCTCGACATGGCCGAGCACGTCGAGCACCTCTGGCAGACCGTGCTCGCCTCGGCGGGCACGGGTGGGCCGGCGTGAGCGGCTCGCGTCGCGCGCAGGTGCCGCCGTTCCAGGTGATGACCGTGCTCGCGTCGGTCGAGCGCATGCGTGCGGCCGGTCGGGATGTCATCTCGCTCTGCGCTGGCGAGCCCGCCGGCGGGGCGCCTGCGCTCGTGCAGGCCCGCGCCGCCGCGTTGCATGCTGACGCGGCGCCGCTCGGCTACAGCCCAGCGCTCGGGATCGCGCCGTTGCGCGCCGCGATCGCGGGCCACTGCCGCCGTTGGTACGGGTTGGACGTCCAGCCCGACGACGTCGCGCTCACCACCGGCGCCTCCGGCGCCTTCCTGCTCGCGTTCCTTGCCGCCTTCGAGCACGGCGACCGTGTGGCGCTCACCCGCCCCGGCTACCCCGCCTACCGCAACATCCTCGCCTCGCTCGGCTGCGAGGTGGTCGAGATCGGAGTGGGGCCGGAGTCCGGATTCCAGCCGACGACGGCGGCCCTCGAGCAGGCCGGTCCGCTCGCCGGTCTCGTGCTCGCCTCGCCCGCCAATCCCACCGGGTCGATGACCTCCCGGGCGGAGCTGGCGGCCCTCGCGGCATGGTGCGAGGCCCACGGCACCAGGCTGGTCTCCGACGAGATCTACCACGGCCTCACCTACCCGGAACCGGACGCTCCCGATCCGCGCGGCACCTGCGCGTGGGAGCTCGATCGGTCCGCGGTGGTGGTCTCGTCCTTCTCCAAGTACTGGGGCATGACCGGCTGGCGGCTCGGGTGGGCGCTGGTCCCGCGCGACCTGCGTGACGCCGTCGACGCGCTCGCGGGCAACCTCGCACTGTGCCCGCCGGTACCGGCTCAGCACGCCGCGCTCGCGGCGTTCGACGAGGCCTCCTACGCCGAGGCCGACGCCCGGCTCGCCGCGCTGGCCCGCACCCGCACCCTCGCTCTCGACGGCGCTGCCCGCCTCGGGTGGGGGCCGGTCGCCCCCGCCGACGGCGCCTTCTACCTCTACGCCGGCGTCCCGCTCGGGCGGTTCCCGGACTCGGTCGCCTGGTGCCGTGCGCTGCTGGAGGAGCAGGGCGTCGCACTCGTGCCAGGCGTCGACTTCGACGGCGTGGGTGGCGGCGCGTACGTGCGCCTCTCGTTCGCGGCCGGCGAGCAGGCGGTCGCTCAGGCGTTCGACCGGATCGCTGCCTTCCAGGCGTAGATCCACCACCCTGCGGCACTCGATAGGGTCACGGGGTGCCCGTGCCCAGCTCCGACGCCTACGTGTTCGACCTCGACGGCACCCTCTATCTCGGTGACGACCCGCTGCCCGGCGCCGCCGAGACCGTGGCGGCGCTGCGCGAGTCCGGTGCACTGGTCAGGTTCGTCTCCAACAACGTCACCCGGTCGCCGGACCAGTACGTCGAGAAACTCACGAGGCTCGGCTTCGAGGCGGACCTGAGCGAGGTGCTCACCCCGATCGTGACCACGGTCCGGTGGCTGCTCGCGAACGCACCGGGCGCCGTCGTCTATCCGAGCGCGCCACCGCCCGTGGTGACGGCACTGACCGAGGCGGGCATCGCCGTCGGGCACGATCCCGAGACGATCGATATCGTGCTCGCCTCGTACGACCGGACCTTCGACTACGCCAAGCTCCAGATCGCGTTCGACGCGATCTGGTTCCACCGCCGCGCCCGGCTGATGAGCACCAACCCGGACCGGTTCTGCCCTTACCCCGGTGGCCGCGGCGAGCCGGACGCCGCCGCGGTCGTCGCCGCGATCGAGGCCAGCACCGGCGCCACCTGCGAGCGCACGTTCGGAAAACCGGACCCCGCTGTCCTTCAGCTGGCGCTCGCCGGCGCGGACCTCCCGCTCGAGCGCGTGCTGATGGTCGGTGACCGGCTCGCGACCGATATCGCGATGGGTGTCGCGGCCGGCACCGCGACCGCGCTGGTGCTGACCGGGGACTCCACGGCGCAGGAGGCGGCGGACCTGCCGCCCTCGGAGCGCCCGACCCACGTCCTGGCCAGCGTCGCCGACCTCCGCTGACTCGAGCCCGTCGGGCTACAGCACCGCGACCGCTCCGCCGTCGAGCGTGTCGAGATCGAACCGGAACAGGTCGGTGTAGCCGACCGCCCACAGGTGGTCGCCGACCACCAGCACGCGGACCACACCGCCGCCCCACGGGTCGCCCTCGCCGCGGGTGTCGATGCGCGGACCCTCGGTGATCTCACCGTCGCCGAGGTCGACGGTGAGGATGCCGACCTGCGGACCCGTCGTCTCGATCTCCTCGGACTCCCAGTCGTAGGTCTCGGCCGGCAGGTACACCCGCTCCTCCCAGAGCAGGAACGCCCGGTGGTCCCACTCCGCGCCGGATGAGGTGTCCGCCCAGGTGAGCTGCGAGACGCGCTGCGGGTCCGTGGCGTCGCTGATGTCGAAGAGCGAGGCCTGCAGGCCGGTGGTGCGGCCATCGTCGGTCGCGTCCTGTCCGATGCCGAGCAGTGTGCTCTCGTCGAGCGGGTGCAGGTAGGCGGAGTAGCCGGGGATCTTCAGCTCACCGAGCTCGCGCGGGTCGGTGGGGTCGCTCGTGTCCACCAGGTACAGCGGGTCGGTCTGCCGGAACGTCACCACGGCGGCCAGGTCGGGTGAGAGGTAGCGCACCGCATAGATCTGCTCAGTCAGGCCGAGCCCATCCAGGCGCCCGGTCTCCACCAGCTCGTCACCGCGCTCGGCGAGCATCACCAGCGACGAGGACGTCGCCTGCTGCGAACCCGGCGGGGTGAGCGTCGTGGCGACGCGAGTCACGCCGTCGGCGGAGTCGATCGAGAACTGATTGAGCAGCCAGCCGGCGACACGGCCCGAGGCGGCGTACGTCGTCGCCGTGGCCGAGGAGATGTCGAAGGAGTGCAGGTCCGTGTGGGTGGTGGAGGCGTCGGTACCGGTCTCCTCGGACCAGGCGCGCCACGGGCTCGTCGCCACGATCAGCCGGTCGGTCGAGGCGTAGACCGTGCTCGCGTCGGCGAGCACCCCGGCAGCGCTCGACGGCGTGGCGTCGCCCTCGGCGTCCAAGGTCACCACCGACACGGTCGCGAACCCGCTGAAATCACCGGGTCGCCCGATCTCGGTGCAGTCGAGCAGCAGCTCGGGTGGGCCGCCCCGGCCGCTGGCGTCGAGCTGCTGGCGGTGGGGCAGCCAGTCGTCGATCGTGGAGTCCGCGATCACCTGCTGGTTGGCCTCGAGAGCATCGGCCTCGGCGCCCATCGAGCCATCCTCGGGGGACGTGAAGGCCAGGCCCGGTGGCTGGCTGACGAGCACCAGCCGCACGGTTCCGTCGATCATTCGGGCCGACCGGTACGTGCCCTCCACACGGGTGCTGCCGATCAGCTGCGGATCGCTCGGGTCGCTGAGGTCGTAGCGAGCCACGATCGTGCGCTCGCTGCCGGGCGCGCCCCAACCCCAGCCGCTCCACTGGCTCGCGAGGACCACGAGGTCGTTCCCGTCCAGCAGCAGCTCTGCTCCGCCGCCCTCCTCCTGGCCAGGCGCCTCGATCGTGGCGACCACATCGGCGCTCGCGACGTCGACCACGCGGATCGAGCCGCTGACGGAGGTCACGATCACCTCGCCATTGGTCTTGACCAGGTCAGCCTCGTCGACACCCTCGACCTGATTGTTGGTACCGGAGAAGGACGAGTCCCCGCCGCCGGCCGAGCCGGCGCTGGTCTCGGACCCGTCTGCCGCAGAGTCCTCGACGGCGAACGGGACGCCCCAGTAGCCGTTGTCCAGACCCCAGGCGGTGACGCGCTCGGCGGCCTCGTCCTTGAGGTGGGCGAGCAGGTCGCCGCAGGAGTCGAAGGACGCCAGCGGGATCGCTCCCGGTCCAGCCGCCTGCGGCGGCGGGAACTGGGTGGCAGAACACGCTCCCGTCAGCAGCAGCGCACCCAGTGACGCAGCGGCGACCCACGATCGAGATGCTCTCATGACCGCTCTGTGTCGGATCCGGCATCGGTGTTGCCGGTCGGACTGGTTGAACGGGGTCTTGACCATCTCCGCAGGCGCTCCTACCTTTAACTTGCGACGTTGACGTCGAAACAATCGGTCGACCCTCGTCGTAGCGGGTGACGTGCCCGCGGCGTGGCAAGCCGCCGCGCGAGAGAAGCGACCGCCTCGTGCGGCCTGGCGACAGGGAGAACACAGTGGTTCAGCAAGCACCTTCTCGACGGACGTTCCTGACGATGGCCGCGGCGGCTCCGCTGGCCGCCGGCGCTCTCACCGCGTGCGGCGGCTCGAGCGGGCCTGGCCAGAGCGGCGATGGCAGCGCCTCCATCTGGATTCTCACCGGCGCGCCGGGCGAAGGAATCCGTACCGACTCCGTCGAGACTTTCAACGAATCCTCCGAAAGCGGCCAGCTCGAGCTGACTGCCTTCCAGAACGATGCGTACAAGACGAAGATCCGCACCGCGATCGGCGCCAACCAAGCACCCACCATCATCTGGACGTGGGGAGGCGGCGGGCTGCGCGACTACGTGAAGAACGACCAGGTCGAGGACCTCACCAGCTGGTTCGACGAGAACGCCGACTACCGGGACTCCTTGTTCTCCTCGGCGTTCGCCGCCGCCACGGTCGATGACGCGATCTACGCGGTGCCGTGCGAGAACGTCTCACCGATCGTGCTGTTCTACAACACGCGGCTGTTCGACCAGGTCGGAGCGAAGCCGCCTGCCACGTGGGACGAGCTCATGGCGCTCGTGCCGGTCTTCAACGACGCGGGCATCGCCCCGTTCTCGCTCGGTGGCCAGTCCCGCTGGACCAACATGATGTGGCTGGAGTTCCTCTTCGACCGCATCGGTGGACCCGAGCTGTGGCGGTCGATCTACGAAGGGGAGGCTGAGGCGTGGTCGGCACCTGACTCGATCGACGCGCTCACCAAGATGCAGGAGCTCGTCGAGGCGGATGGCTTCATCACCGGGTTCGAGTCGATCACCGCCGACTCCAACGCCGACAGGGCACTGCTCTACACCGACAAGGCCGCCATGATGCTCCACGGCGCATGGGTGTACGGCGGCATCAAGGAGGAGGGCGGCGACTTCGTCAGCGGCGGCAACCTCGGCTACATGAACTTCCCCGCCGTCGACGGGGGCAAGGGCGACCCGGCCAACTCGGTCGGGAACCCGTCGTCGTACTACGCCCTCAACGCCAACGCGACCGACGAGGCCAAGGAGATCGCCCAGAGGTACTTCCTCGAGGGCCTCAACAGCGCCGCGCAGACGCAGGCGTGGATCGACACCGGCGCGGTCCCGATCGTCAACGGGTCCGACACCGGGTTCGCCGGCTCCGACGATGCCGACTGGCTGCAGTTCGTCTACGACATCGCTTCCTCCGCGCCGAACTTCGAGCAGTCATGGGACCAGGCGCTCTCGCCGTCGGCCGCCGAGACGCTGCTCAACAACATCGAGCAGCTCTTCGGCCTCTCGATCACGCCGCAGCAGTTCGCCGACAACATGAACGCGGTCCTGGGGCAGTGACCTCCGCGGCACCTGCGGAGCCGCGACGCCGCGGCTCCGGCACCGGCGTGCGCTCGGCCTCGCTGGCCTGGATGACGATCCCGGCCGTGGTCATGTTCGTCGCCTTCGGGGTGGTGCCACTGCTGGGGGTGCTCTACCTCAGCTTAATGAGCTGGGACGGTATCGGCTCTGTCATGCCCACCGGGGTGTCGAACTGGCTGTCCGTGCTCGCCGACCCGGCACTGCTGTCCGCGCTCTGGAAGACCTTCCTCGTGATGGCGTTGTCCTGGCTCGTGCAGACGCCACTCAGCATCCTGCTCGGCGTCTTCATCGCCGGCCACCAGCGGTACCGCGCGGTGTTCGCCGTCCTGTACTTCATCCCTCTGCTGCTGTCCGCTGCAGCGATCTCGATCGCCTTCAAGGCACTGCTGGACCCCAACTTCGGGCTCGGGGCGGGCCTCGGGGTGCCGCTGCTGGCGCAGAACTGGCTCGGTGAGCCGGTGCTGGCGATGGGCGTGGTGATCTTCATCGTCAGCTGGCAGTTCGTGCCGTTCCACTCACTCATCTATCAGGGCGGCGTGAGGCAGATCCCGACCACCATGTACGAGGCCGCTCAGATCGACGGCGCCGGCCGGGTGCGTCAGTTCTTCGCCATCACGCTGCCGCAGCTGAAGTACACGATCATCACGTCCTCGACGCTGATGGTCGTCGGCTCGCTGACGTTCTTCGACCTGATCTTCGTCCTGACCGGAGGCGGACCCTCCGACGCCACCCGGGTGCTCGCGCTGGACATGTACCTGCGCGGGTTCCGGGGAAACATGATGGGACCGGCGAGCGTGATCGCGACGATCCTGGTGCTCGTCGGGTTGGCGCTGGCGCTGCTGCTGCGCCGGCTCGGCGGCACCGACGCGAACGCCAGTCAGCTCGAGGGGGCCTGAGATGAGCGCGGTGCGGCAACGACCGAACATCCTTGCCGGGGTGACCAGCGCGATCTGGTTGGCGATCGTGGTGGTTCCGATCTACTGGATCGTGATCACCAGCTTCAAGACGTCCGCCGGCTACTACGGCGCCAACCCGATGGCGCCGCCGACCGATCCGACCCTGGAGAACTACCGCCTGGTTCTGGAGTCCGAATTCGTGCGCTACTTCGCGAACTCGGTGATCGTCACCGTGGGCGCGGTCGCGCCGGCCGTGCTCGTCTCCTTCATGGCGGCGTTCGCCATCGTGCGCGGCGGCGGGAGCCGGTATCTACGCCTGGTCAACGGGATGTTCCTCATGGGGCTGGCCATCCCGCTGCAGGCCACGATCATCCCCGTCTACCTCATCATCATTCGGCTGGAGCTGTACGACACCCTGCAGGCGCTGATCCTGCCGTCGATCGCGTTTGCTCTGCCGCTGACCATCCTCATCCTGTCCAACTTCATCCGCGACGTCCCGAACGAGCTGTTCGAGTCGATGCGGCTCGACGGTGCCACCGAGTGGGGCACGATGTGGCGCCTGGCGTTCCCGCTCACCCGCCCTGCACTGGTCACCGTGACGATCTATCAGGCACTGCAGGTGTGGAACTCGTTCCTGCTGCCGCTGGTGCTGACCCAGAGCCCGGACAAGCGGGTGCTGCCGTTGGCGCTGTGGACGTTCCAGGGCCAGTACAGCGTGAACATCCCCGCCGTGCTGGCGTCGGTGGTGCTCACCACCGTGCCGATCCTGGTGCTGTACGTGATCGGCCGACGGCAGCTCCTGTCCGGACTGACCGCGGGCTTCACGAAGTAGTGCGAAGCCGGGCTGTCATGCCGTTGGTGTCACGTGGTCAACGCTTCACCCCGATGGCCGCGCGGGCATCCTGCGGCATCCGTGCACGCGCCGGCGGGGACGTCGCG
>NZ_JBMDXJ010000209.1:0-1741 GCF_048594945.1 Pseudactinotalea sp.
AATCCGTGACCAGCCGAGAAGGCAATGACGTTGGAATAACAGGATGAACACCGCCAACGTGAGGTCCCAGAATGTGCAAACGAGCTCGTTTCATTGACAAGCGACCGTTCGGAACATACGTTAATGTGGTCCACGTCTCACTGGGAGGTCGTCATGTCATCCACCCCTGCTTCGCTGCAGTCCGGGCAGTCCGACGCGCACCGGCCGAGTGCCAGGCGCGCGGCTGTCGCCGGCGGCGTCGGGACCATGATCGAGTACTACGACTTCAGCCTCTACGGCTACCTGGCGATCGTCCTGGCGCCCTTGTTCTTCCCCGGTGACGACCCCGTGGTTTCCCTGCTGTCGGCCCTGGCGATCTTCGCCGGTGCTTACCTGGTGCGTCCTCTGGGGGGGATCATCTTCGGGCACATCGGAGATCGTCTGGGTCGCCGCAAGGCGCTCGTCATCGCGCTCGTCTCCATGGGAGCCGCGAGCACGCTCATGGGGCTCCTGCCCACCTACGAGACCGCCGGTGTGTTCGCGACCGTGCTCCTGGTGGTCGTACGGCTCCTGCAGGGGATCTCGGCTGGCGGCGAGCTCGGTGGGGCGATGACGTTGGTCGCGGAGTCGGTGCCGGAGAACGAGCGGGCACGATTCGGCGCGTACCCCGCAATGGGTGGCAATGCCGGCTTCGCTCTCGCTGCGGCTGTCGCGGGGGCAACCACCGCTCTGGTGTCGGACGCCGCCCTCGACTCATGGGGATGGCGGGTGCCGTTCCTGCTCGCGCTGCCGCTGACCTTCGTCTGCTTGTGGTTCCGTCTTCGGGTCGAGGAGACCTTCCAGGCCACCGATGACGTGGTGGCGAGGACGAGGCCCCCGCTCGGGGAGCTCGTCACCCGACATCACGTGCCGCTGATGAAGGCTGTAGGTCTTGCGATCGCGACGAACGGGACCGCGTACATCGGCCTCTCCTATCTCAGCATCCACCTCGTTCAGGAGCTCGGGTACGACAAGACGCCGGTGTACTGGATCGCGACCGGGTCCATCGGTCTGGCAGCGCTGAGCATGCCAATGGCCGGGATCGTCGGGGATCGGATCGGGCACACGCGGCTGGCCATGGCCGGTCTGCTGGCGACGGCCGCGCTCAGTCTTCCCATGATGGCGCTCATGGGAGTCGATCTGTGGTGGGCCTCGGTCGCCTACGTGGTGATCATGCTCGCGACCGTGGCGACTCAGGTCGCGGCCTACACGATCCTTCCCGGACTGTTCCCCGTCGAGCTTCGATACACCGGTACGGCCATGGGGTGGAACCTGGGCGTCGTGATCGCCGGTGGAACGGCACCGTTCACTGCGTTGTGGCTGGTGGAGACCACGGGCAACTCGGTCGCCGCAGCCTACTTCGTCTGGGTCGCCGCAGCCGTTGGGGTGATGAGCGTGCTCTCGATGATGCGCGGCGACCGGGCCCTGAGAGTGGACATGTCGACGGAGAGTCCCTGAGCCTCTAGCCCTGGAGGGCTGGGGAGGTGGTCGTCGCCTGCGCGGTGGCGAGAGCCAAGGTGACCGACCTGGAGACCATGTCCGAGCGCGACAGCGGGCCCGTCTCGTCGAACCACGTCGACACCGCGACTCCCGTGGCGATGATGCTGCGTGCGCATTCGCGGGGGAAGGGCGTCGTGAACTCGCCAGCCTCGATGCCCCGTTCGATCACTCGGTAGAACAACTGAGCCTGCTCCTTGCGCAGAGCGAAGACGAGGCGACGTCC
>NZ_JBMDXJ010000021.1:0-3103 GCF_048594945.1 Pseudactinotalea sp.
GCAGTAGCGGACCGGGGATCGCGTCAGTTGCTCGGTGTTCGCCCGTGCTCCGGATTGTTCGTGCCGCGCGCGACCCGGACGGCTGGGATGACGAGCCCGCCTGGGGCGGATGGCTCGCGATCGTTTTCGCCGGAGCTACTGCGCGCGGAGGACCGTGCGCATGCCGTACTCGCTGCCTCCGACGCCCGGTCTCAGGGCAGAATCAAGGAATGGATGAGGCGCAGCTGGATCGAGCGTGCGGTGTGGTGATCGCGTCGGCGGCGGGTGATGCGCTCGGTGCTGGCTACGAGTTCGAGACCGTCGCGGCTGATCTGGAGCCGGGCATGATCGGCGGCGGGCTGGGGAACTTCGCGCCGGGCGAGTGGACGGACGACACCTCGATGGCGGTCGCGGTGGCGCGCGCTGCGGCGACCGGCGACGACCTCCGGTCGGCGGCGGGGCTCGACGCCGTGGCCCACGGCTTCGCCGACTGGTTCGCCTCGGACCCGGCCGACATCGGAATCCAGACGGCGCAGGTGCTCGCCGAGGCCTGCCGCCGCCCCACGGGCGCAGGCATGGCAGCGGCGGCACACGCCGCTCATGAGCGGGCGGGTCGCAGCGCGGGGAACGGATCGCTGATGCGCACCGGTCCGGTCGCGCTCGCCTATCTCGACGACCCGGAAGCACTGGTCGAGGCGGCGATCGCGGTGAGCGCGCTGACCCACTACGAGCCCGACGCCACCGAGGCGTGCGCCCTGTGGTCGCTCATGATCCGGCACGCCGTGCTCACCGAAGACCTCCCGACGTTCGACCACGTCGCACCCTGGATACCCCGACCCGACCACTGGCGAACGGTACTAAGCACCGCGGCGGAGGCGCCGCCGCCGACCTTCACGCAGAATGCGTGGTCGATCGGCGCGTTGCAGGCGGCGTGGTCGGCGATCGTCCACACACCCGTTCCCGACGGCGAACCTCACCATCACCTGTCTCGTGCGTTGGTCACGGCGATCAGGATCGGGCACGACACCGACACGGTCGCCGCGATCGCGGGCGCCCTGCTCGGCGCCCGCTGGGGCGCGAGCGCCATCCCTGCAGGGTGGACCGCGATCCTGCACGGCTGGCCGGGGATCGACGCCGCCGCGCTCGACGAGATGGCGCGGCAGATCGTCGCCTAGATTCGGTGCTTCCGCGGGAGCGTCGGCGGTATCACTGCGGCATGGCAATGACGACATGGACCACGCCGGAAGACCTCAAGGCCCATCCGAGGGTGCTCGCCACGACCGAGTCGGGGGTGACCTACCTGATCGACGCCGCGGCGATGACTGCCACTCGGATGCTTCCCGACGATCGTGAGGTGGACGTGGTGGGGGTCCCGGAGGGGCTCACCGAAAGCGGGATCGAGGTGCATGCGGGCGCGTTCGTCGCGAGCCGTCCCGGCCTACCGGAGCACGGCCGGCTGCTGGCCGGCCTCCGCGGTGACGGCACTCCGCTCGCACTCGCCGAGCTGCCCGCCGTGCGGGTCGGCTCACGGATGACGTTGGTGATCCTTGGGCTCGTGGACAGCGAGCACGTGACAGTGCGGCCGACCACGGCGGTGGTCAGTCTGAGCGTCCACGACGATGTGGGGCCAGCACGCTCACCTCGGCGCTGACACCGATTCCCGCTCGACCAGGATCGGCGGCGGCTCGGCAACGAGGTGGCGGTCGCCGGCGGCGCGGCCGCCGACCTCTGCGAGCAGCGAGACGACGGCGGCCCTTCCCATCTCGTATAACGGCAACCGCACGCTGCTCAGCGGCGGCCAGGTGTGCTCGGCGGACCAGGAGTCGTGCACCGACATCACCGAGAGGTCGTTCGGGACCGACAGGCCGAGCCGGCGCGCTTCGGCGAGCACCCCCACGGCGGCGTGGACATTCGCGGCGACGACGGCTGTCGGGGTCACATCCAGGCTCATCATCCGCTGGAGACCGCGGGCACCGTCCTTGTCGATGTATCCCTCACGGAGCACCCACTCCTCGTGAACATCGAGCCCCTCGGCGGCCATCGCGTCCCGGAATCCGGACTCGCGCCGGGCCGCAGTCTGGGACTGCCTCGGACCACCGATCAGCCCGATCCGCCCATGCCCCTGCTGCGCGAGGTGGCGCGTCGCCATCGCGGTCCCTGCAGCGTCAGGAACCGCAACGGAACTGACACCATCGACCTCTCGATGGATCGTCACGGTGGGAACCGCGAACCTGAACACGTGCTCGATGTCGCTCGTCGCCATGTCTCCCACGGGCTGCAGGATCATGCCGTCGACCCTGCCCTCGCCGAGGAGCCGATCGACCATCGGGTTGCCCGGTTGGATGTCCTCGGCGCGCCCGAGCAGCACCGTGTATCCGGCGCTGGAGGCCTCGTCCTCGACGCCACGGATGAGTTCGGAGACCAACGAGTTCGTGATCCCCGGCACCACGAGCGCGAGCACCTCGGTTCGCGCCAGCCGCAGCGCCCGCCCGGCGAAGTTCGGCTGATATCCGAGATCGGCGGCGGCCGCGCGCACGCGCTCACGCGTCGCAGCGTTCACGCGGGCGCGTGGGTCGCCGGTGAGCGCCCGCGAGGCAACGGAGACCGAGACCCCTGCCCGGGCTGCCACATCGCTCAACGTGGGCATAGGCGCTTCCCTCCCTGCGTCGGCGCATGCGAAGCCCCCATCTTGGCCGAAGCCGACGCCGACCGGCACGCACCCATCCGCATCCTCCCGTCCGCTTGGTAACGATTCGATCACGAAGCCGTCGCTGGACTAGCGCGAACCCGTCCCCTCAGCGCATTGTAGGCGCAATCGATTGTGCAACAAACGATTGCGCATCGTCCGGACGCTACCGATGCGTCCTCCAACGAAGGAGCAAGATCGGGATGAATACTCAGTTCTCACGCCGCTCGCTACTGGCCATGGCGGCCGCAGGTGCGGCCGGCGCCACGGCCCTGTCCGGGTGCCAGTCCACCGGCAACCAGGGTGGCGGCGGAGGCGGCACCACCCTCAACTTCTGGAGCTATTACGAGGCTGCCGGCCGCGGCTCGGCCTTCCAGGACCTGGCCGATGCCTACGAGGAGGAGTCCGGCGTCGGGATCAACCTCAACCTCGCGCCCC
>NZ_JBMDXJ010000210.1:0-4855 GCF_048594945.1 Pseudactinotalea sp.
TACGAACCCCGAGCTTCAGCATGCCCTGGCGTTATGCGGGGTCGGCCCCGCTCCGGCGGGCGCCACCGCGATCGAAGGAGATCGAGTTGACCACCACCGTGACCGGGCGACCGCGCGCCGCCGGTGCCCAGACTCGCCCGCTGGGTACGCCGATGCAGCGACTGAATCGGCATGTGCGTCGGTATTGGCAGTTGTGGGTGATGGCTGCGCCTGCGATTGCGTTTGTGGCGGTGTTTGCGTATGTGCCGATGTATGGGTTGCAGTTGGCGTTTCGGGAGTTTGATTTCTCTGCTGGGTTGACTGGTGGGGACTGGGTGGGGTTGAAGTATTTCCAGCAGTTCTTCGAGTCGCCTCAGTTTTGGACGTTGATCAGCAACACGGTCGTGATCAGTGTTTCGACGTTGGTGTTCGGGTTCGTGGCCCCGATCGGGTTGGCGTTGCTGGTGAATCAGGTGATCGGGCGGCGGCGGAAGAAGTTCTTGCAGACGGCCACGTATCTGCCGCACTTCATCTCGATCGTGGTGATCGTGGGCATGTTGCAGGTGTTCCTGTCACCGAGTTCGGGGTTGATCACACGGGTCGCCGAGCTGTTCGGTGCGTCCGGGGTGAACTTCCTGGCGAGTGGTCCGTTCGTGCCGGTGTATGTGATCTCGGAGGTGTGGCAGCACTGCGGGTGGAACAGCATCATCTATCTGGCGGCGCTGGCGAGTGTGGACACGCAGTTGTATGAGGCGGCGCGGATCGATGGTGCGGGGCGGTTCACGATCATCCGGCATATCGATGTGCCGGCGTTGGTGCCGACGATGATCGTGTTGCTGATCTTGAACATGGGCAATGTGCTCAACACGGGGTTCGAGAAGATCTTCCTGATGCAGAACCCCTTGAATCTGGGGGTCTCGGAAGTGATCGCCACGTACGTGTACAAGATCGGCATCCTGTCGAACCAGTTCAGTTATGGAACCGCGATCGGGCTGTTCAACACGTTGATCAACTTCACCTTCTTGGTGGTCACGAATCAGGTGGCCAAGCGGGTGTCCAACACGAGCTTGTGGTGAGGACGATGACGACGATGAAGCTGAGGCTGCGCTCTGTGAGCCGGCGGTCACCGGGTGATGTCGCGTTCACGATCGGGCTGTTCCTGCTGTGCGCCGTGATCTTGTTCGTGACGTTGTATCCGATCTACTTCGTGGTGATCGCATCGGTGTCGGATCCCACGATGGTGGCGACCGGGCGGGTGTGGTTGTGGCCGGAGCGGATCTCCTGGTTCGGGTACTCCCAGATCCTGGACGATGCCCGGATCTGGACCGGGTACCGCAACACGTTGGTCTACACGGTGGTGGGCACGGCGGTGAACCTGCTGGTCACGCTGCCGGCGGCGTATGCGCTGTCGCGGCGGGAGTTCGCACCGCGGAAGGTGCTGATGTTCTTCTTCGCGTTCACGATGTTCTTCAACGGTGGCCTGATCCCGATGTATCTGCTGCTGCGGGACCTGTCGCTGTTGGACAACTGGCTGGTGTTCATCTTGCCGAGCGCAGTGAACGTCTACAACCTGATCATCGCGCGGGCGTTCTTCGAGAACTCGTTGCCGGAGGAGCTGTACGAGGCCGCCACCATCGATGGCGCGAACTACTTCCAGTTCTTCACGAAGATGGCGTTGCCGCTGTCGATGGCGATCATCTCGGTGATCGGCCTGTACTACCTGGTGCAGCACTGGAACGACTTCTTCACCGGTCTGGTGTTCGTGCGCACCTACGAGAAACAACCACTGCAGATCGTGCTGCGCGACATCCTCATCTCCAACCAGGCGTTCTCCGGCGGTGCCGGAGGATCCGGCGGATCCGGCGGCGGGTCATACGCCCAGCAGTACGCCGACCAGATCAAGTACGGCGTCATCGTGGTCTCCACGCTGCCGGTGATCATCCTCTACCCCTTCATGCAGCGATACTTCGAGAAGGGCATCATGATCGGCTCGGTGAAGGGCTGATGCAACGCCTCCTGCACCTGCACCAACAAGCCGGCCGCCTCGGGCTACGGCTGCTCTACCTGCAACTGCTCTGGATCGGCTACACCCTGCGCGGCGGCATCCTGCTGGGAGCCTTCCCCGCCACCGCAGCCGCGCACGCCGTGCTGCGCGAACACGAACGCGACGGCCTCCACCAGGACCTACCGAGCTGGCGTACCACCAGAACCTCGTTCGGTGCGCACTGGCACCGCGAGCTGTGGCCCGCCAACCGCCTCGGCGCCGCCCTCGTGACGATCTGGGCCGTTCTGCTGGCCTCCAGCGCCGTGGTCGAGAACCTCGACCTCGGCACACCCAGCCCCCTGCTCGCCGGCACACACACCATCCTCGGCATCACCCTCGGACTCGCCACCGCCATCGTCTGGCCACTACAAGCCCACTTCAACGACGGCGCCATCGCACTGCTGCGGCGAGCCCTGATCCTCCTCCTCGGCCGCCCCGGCACCACGCTGCTCACCGGTGCCGGCGTCGGCCTCATCCTCAGCGCCTACTACCTCCTCCCCGGCCTCATCCCCGTCTTCGGCGCCATCGCGCCAGCAGCGATCGCCACCGCATGCCTCTGGCGCACCGGCATCCTCGCGAACCCGCCAGTGCCGCAGACCCGACTCGCCCCACTCACCCACGCAGGTGCCCGATGACACACGACAAGCCGACTCCCGCCGTCGAGCACGTGCTTCGCTCGCTCGGCTACCAGGGGCGAGTGCGCCTGGAGGGTGCGCTCGGAGACCGGGTGAACGACGCCGTCGAGACCTATCTCGGGATGGCGCCCGACGACATCCTGCACGGGTTCCGCACCCAGGCCGGCCTCACGTCATCGGGGAAGCCGATGACCGGCTGGTCCAGCACCACGAGCCAGCCGACGTTCGGCCAGTGGGTGAGCGGGCTCGCGCGGATCGGTGTCACGGCGGGCGCGAGCGCGGCGACCGACCGCGCCGTCGAGCTGGTGGCCGGATACGCCGAGACCGTCGGCGCCGATGGCGACACCCGCATGTCGCTCTACGGGTACGAGAAGCTCGTGTGCGGACTGGTGGACGTGGCGAGCTACGCGCCGGCCGGGCGTGAGGAGGCGCTCGACCTGCTGGACCGAACGGTCGAGTGGGCGGCTCGCACCTTCGAGCGCGACCGACCGGCGGCGCACGCCGCGAACTTCGCCGGCGGCGTCATCACGCCGACCTCGCACGCCCGCACGATCGAGTGGTACACGCTCGCCGAGAACCTGCACCGCGGGTACCTCGCGGGCGCGGACCAGGGCGTGGAGGACTTCGCGCAGTTGTGGCACTACGACTCCTACTGGCACGCGTTCGCTGAGCCGCCCGCGCCCGGGCAGCCGTGGGACGTGCCGGTGTGGCTGCACGCGTACTCGCACGTCAACACCTTCGCGTCAGCCGCGGCGGCATACGAGGTGAGCGGGGACCCGCACCATCTCGAGGTGCTGCGGAACGCCTACGACTACGTCACCACGACGCAGACCTACGCCACCGGCGGCTACGGACCCAGCGAGTTCACGCTCCCCGAGGACGGCTCGCTCGGTCGGAGCCTGGAGTGGCGCACGGACACCGCCGAGATCGTGTGCGGTAGCTGGGCGGCCTTCAAGCTCTCGACGGCGTTGCTCCGGTTCACGGGTGAAGCGCGGTATGTGGATTGGATCGAGCAGTTGGTGTTCTCCGGGCTGGGGGCGGTCACGCCGGTGCGGCCGGGTGGGCGGTCGCCGTACTACCACGACTACCGGTTGGGCATAGCGACCAAGCTGCCGCACTGGGACGACTGGCCGTGCTGCTCGGGCACCTATGTGCAGGGTGTCTCGCATCTGCCCGATCTGGTGTACCACCAGCACGACGGCGGGGTCGCGGTGGCGTTGTACGTGCCCTCCGAGGTCACCTGGTCCCAGGGCGGGCGCGAGCACAGGCTCCGCCAGCGGACGGACTTCCCTGCGGGCGACGAGTCGACGCTCACGGTGACCGGATCCGGCCGGTTCGCGCTGCGGCTGCGGGTGCCGCCGTGGAGCGACAGCTTCGAGGTGCGCGTCAACCGCGAGCTGGTCGAGGTACCCGTGGTCGAAGGTGGCTGGCGTGAGCTGGACCGCGACTGGGCCGATGGCGACGAGGTGCAGGTGCGGCTGGGTGCCGGGCTACGCGTGCTGCCGGTGGACCGGTGGCACCCGAACCGGGTCGCGTTCGCGCACGGGCCGGTGGTGCTGGCGCAGAACGCCGACTGGACCATGCCGATCTCGCTGCCGACGCCGTGGGAGATGGTCGACCTCGGCGCCGCCTTCACGCGCGAAGACCCGGTCAGCACACCCGGGCCGGCGTACCGGCCGGTGGGCGTGGGAACGGCGCGGCTGCCGCTCGGCAGGCTGCGCCCGCTCGCCGAGGTGCCCGATCGCATCCCCTACCGCGTCTACACCGACCTCGACGACCCCCGCATCGTGTGATGGCGTAGCCCACCCAACCCGCCGCGGCTCGCCGAGATCGTAGATGTGCGCCGAACTCGTAGATTCGGATCTACGAGTTCGTCACCGATCTACGATCTCGGCGGGCGGGCCGGAGGAGTAGGCGGAACTGGCGCTGGGGTCACCACTCCGAGAGCGACCCGTCGGGCATGCGCCAGAGCGGCGAGCGCCAGGCGTGGCCCTTCTTGTCGGCCTCACGGACGGCGTTCTCGTCGACCTCGATGCCGAGGCCGGGGGCGGTGGGGCGCGCGACGTGGCCGTCGGTGAACGCGAACACCGCCGGATCGACCAGGTAGTCGAGCAGATCGTTGCCCACGTTGTAGTGGATGCCGAGGCTCTGCTCCTGGATGAGGAAGTTCGGAGTGGCGAAGTCGACCTGCAGGCTC
>NZ_JBMDXJ010000211.1:0-14217 GCF_048594945.1 Pseudactinotalea sp.
GTACCCGTGCTGGGGGGGGGGGGTGGCGAGCCCCCCCACCGCGGCGGGGCGGCACGCGGGGGGGCGCGAGGTCGCCCCCGACGCCCTGGCGCCGGCGCCGGCGCCGCGGCACGAGACCTCGCTCGAGGACGCGATCGCCCGCATCGCTGAGCTTGCCCGCGACCCGCGGGTGCGCACGGTGGGGGAGACCGGGCTCGACTTCTTCCGCGCGGGTGTGCGGGGCCGGGAGGTGCAGCGGGAGTCGTTCCGCGCCCACATCGCGCTCGCCAAGGAGCTGGGTCTGCCGATGCAGATCCACGACCGCGACGCGCACGCCGAGGTGCTCGAGGTGCTCGCCGCCGACGGCGCCCCCGAGGTCACGGTGTTCCACTGCTTCTCCGGTGACGCCGAGATGGCGGCCGAGTGTGCGCGCCTGGGCTACTACCTCTCGTTCGCCGGACCGGTGACGTTCGGGAGCGCCGACGTGGTGCGCGAGGCCGCTGCCGTGGTGCCCGCTTCGCGGCTGCTGGTCGAGACCGACGCGCCCTACCTCACCCCGGCCCCGCACCGCGGCGCCCCGAACGCGCCCTACCTGCTGCCGCTCACCGTGCGTCGCCTGGCCGAGGTCCGCGATGAGGAGCTCGAGCCGCTCTGCCAGCAGCTGCACGAGAACACGACGAGGATCTACGGGCCCTGGTGAGGCCCGCGGTCCCGGCTGCGGGCGCCGGGAGGCATGTGGAGGAGATGTGAAGGCGACGAGCCCTCGACTTCCCGGATGATCACGAATCGGTTACGGTGCCCTATCGGCCTTGTTGGCCGCCCAGTCCCTGTCCCAGACCGAAGGACACCCCCTCCAGTGCCCTCCGACAACGGGAGCGCAGCGAGCGTGCGCTCCGAGAGCCGTCGTAGTCACCGTGCGGACACGCCCGCGAGCGCGTCGATTCCTCGACCCCTGCGCTTCGCGCTCGGTGCGGGTGCGCTGGCCGTGGTGCTCGTGGGATCGCTCTCGTTCGCGAACGCCAGCAGCAACAACGATGCCGACGGCGGCGGCGCGGGCACGTCCGGCGGGCTCGCCGATGTCTCGGGTCGTGACGACGTGTGGGCGCAGGTCTCCCGCAACGATGGCTACCGCGAGCCACTGCTGCTCGAAGCAGGCGACCCGGTGACGTTCGTGGTGACCGTCGATGGCGAGACCGTCGAGCTCACCGGGTCCACCAGCCAGATCCTCGCCGACACGCTCATCGACGCCGGCATCGTGGTCGACCTCGACGACGTGGTCTCCGCGCCGATGGGTGAGGCACCTGCGGAGGGCGCGGAGATCGCCGTCGAGCGCGTCGGCACCCGGATCGAGACCGAGGTCGAGACGCTCCCGTTCGAGACGGTCGAGCAGCGCACCTCCCGCCTGCCCACCGGCACCACTCAGGTGCAGACCGAGGGCGTCGAGGGGTCCCGCGTCACCACGATCCAGGCGACCTATGCCGACGGCGAGGTCACCCAGCGCACCGAGCTCAACACGGTCGTGGCCTCCCAGCCGGTCGACAAGGTCGTCCTGGTGGGCACCGGATCGGTCTCGACCACGACGTCGTCCGGCTCGTCGGGTTCCTCCGGCTCGTCCAGCTCCTCCGGAGGCAGCAGCAGCTCCATGCCCACGTACTCGGGCGGCAACCCGCGCTCGATCGCGCAGTCGATGCTCTCCGCCTACGGCTGGGGCTCGGACCAGTGGAGCTGCCTCGACCGCCTCTGGCAGCGCGAGAGCAACTGGAACCCGTACGCGCAGAACCCGAGTTCGGGTGCGTACGGCATCCCGCAGTCGCTTCCGGGCTCCAAGATGGCCACAGCCGGGTCCGACTGGCAGACGAACCCCGCCACCCAGATCAAGTGGGGGTTGGGCTATATCCAGGGCCGTTATGGCAGCCCGTGTGGCGCCTGGGCGCACAGCCAGTCCGTGGGCTGGTACTGAGCGGGTCGGAGCACACAGGACCTTCACGCGGGCGGTGACCTCACTCACCAGCACTTGGCGGAAGGTCACGATTCGGTTACGGTGGCCAGCGGCCATGAGCCCCCGTGCGCCCCGGGTCAGACCGACCCTGACGTGGCGCCCCGCAGCGAGACCGTACCGACGTCTCGCGTGATCGCATCAGGACCCCTCCGTGACAACACCTGACCACGACGAGAACCCGCCCGAGCAGACCGAGGTGCTGGACGCCGTCGAGCACCCCGACGAGCCCGACTCGACCAGCACGGGCGAGCCCGACGAGACGGCCGCCGCGCCGGGACGTCGCAAGCGCGGCAAGCTGCTGGCTGTGGGCATCGCCGCACTGCTCGTGCTCGGCGGCACCGCGTCGGCTGTCGCTGCGGCGCACAAGACTGTCGACGTGGACGTCGACGGCGAGACGATCAGCGTGTCCACCTTCTCCGGTTCCGTGGCCGGGCTGCTGGCCGACGAGGGCATCACGCTGGGCGAGCACGACCTCGTGGTGCCGGGCGTCGACGAGCCACTCACCGACGGTTCCGAGGTCGTGGTCCGCTACGCCGAGCAGATCCAGGTCACGCTCGACGGCGCACCGGTGAACTTGTGGACCGTGGGCGACACCACCGCGCAGGCCCTCACCGATCTCGCGGCGAGTGGCCGCACCGCCACCGTGACCGCGTCCCGCAGCGAGGGTCGCCTCGCGCTCGACCTGCCCCTCGTGCAGGACGGCCCGGTGATCTTCGAGGTCGACGGCGACTCCCGCACCGTGGACATCGAGGGCGTCGCCGACCTCGGGACCGCGCTGCTGCGTGCCGAGATCGAGGTCGGGGACTCCGACCGCGTGAGCATCTCGACCGCCGACGACGGTACCCCCGTGGTCACGATCACCCGGATCGCGACCGAGGAGAACTCCCGCACCGAGTCGATCGACTTCGAGACCGTGGAGCGCAGCACCGACGACCTGTACGAGGACCAGTCCCGGGTGGTCTCCGAGGGCTCCGAGGGTGAGCGCACCTACACCTACGTGGAGTACAAGGTCGACGGCAAGGTGGTCTCCAGTCGCCTCGTCAGCACCGAGGTCACCACGGAGCCCGAGGACCGCGTGGTCGAGTACGGCACCGCCGAGCGTCCGGCCCCCGAGCCCACGTCGAGCGGTTCCGGCAGCTCCGGCGGCTCCGGCTCCGGTTCCGGCGGCTCCAGCGGTGGCAGCAGCTCCGTGGGCAGCGACGTCTGGGCCGCTCTCGCCCAGTGCGAGTCCGGCGGCAACCCGACCACGAACACCGGCAACGGCTACTACGGCCTCTACCAGTTCTCGCTGTCCACCTGGCAGGCGGTGGGCGGTTCCGGCCTGCCGTCGGAGGCCAGTGCGGCTGAGCAGACCGAGCGCGCGAAGATCCTGCAGGCGCGCGCGGGCTGGGGCCAGTGGCCCGCCTGCTCCGCCAAGCTCGGCCTGCGCTGACGCCGGGCTGAGCCTCGGTCTCGGCGTCCGTGCCGCCCGCACGCGCCACCTGTGGCAGGCTCGCGGCGTGACCCTGAGCGAGCCGCCAACCCCTGACGCGGGGTTGCTGACCCCGTCGGACGTGCGCGCGTTGGCGGCGCGGCTGGACGTACGGCCCACCAAGGCTCTCGGTCAGAACTTCGTGGTCGACGGCGGGACGATCCGTCGGATCGTTCGCGTGGCTGAGGTCTCGGCCGAGGACCGGGTGCTGGAGGTGGGCCCCGGACTCGGCTCCCTCACGCTGGGTCTGCTGGCCACCGGAGCGCACGTGGTCGCGGTCGAGATCGACGACCGGCTCGCCGCGGCGCTGCCCGGCACGGTCGCGGCGGCGGCTCCCGATGCGGCGGCGCGACTGCAGGTGGTGCACGCCGATGCCATGACGATCGCCGCCGATGACGCCACGATCGGCGCACCGACCACGCTGGTGGCGAACCTGCCCTACAACGTGGCTGTGCCGGTGCTGCTGCACGCCCTCGTGACGCTCCCGTCGCTGCGCAGCGCGCTCGTGATGGTGCAGGCCGAGGTGGCCGACCGGCTCGCCGCGCCGCCGGGTTCCCGCACCTACGGGGTGCCCTCGGCCAAGGCCGCCTGGTACGCCCACGCCGCCCGAGCCGGAAGCGTGGGCCGCTCGGTGTTCTGGCCGATCCCGAACGTCGACTCCGCCCTGGTGCGCCTGGTGAGGCGAGAGCCGCCCAGCACGAGCGCCACGCGCGAGGCGACCTTCGCCGTCGTCGACGCGGCGTTCGCGCAGCGGCGCAAGACGCTGCGCGCAGCCCTGACCGGGTGGGCAGGATCCGCCGAACGGGCCGAGGCGGCGCTGCGCGCTGCGGGTGTGGACCCCAGCCTGCGAGGCGAGCGCCTCGACATCACCCAGTTCGCCGCGATTGCCGAACAGGGGGACGTGCGCGCATGAGTGCACCGGCGAGCGTGCACGTCCGGGCGCCCGGAAAGATCAACCTCGCGCTCAAGGTCGGGTCGGTGCGTGAGGATGGCTACCACCCGCTGGCCACCGTGTTCCAGGCCGTGAGCCTGTACGAGGACGTGGTCGCCGAGCCGGCCGACGAGATCTCCCTCTCCGTGACCGGCCGGTCCGCCGACAACGTGCCCACCGACTCCTCGAACCTCGCGTGGCGCGCGGCCCGGCTGCTCGCGGAGGCGACCGGGACCGACAAGGGGGTCCACCTGCGCGTGACCAAGGGCGTGCCCACCGCCGGAGGCATGGGCGGCGGTTCCGCCGACGCCGCCGCCGCTCTTCTTGCTTGCGACCTGCTGTGGGACACCGGACTGGCGCGCGAGGAGCTGGGCGAGCTCGCCGCCGAACTCGGGGCCGACGTCCCGTTCGCGCTCACCGGCCAGACGGCGGTGGGCACCGGCCGCGGCGACGCACTCACGCCGGCGCTGGCTCGTGGCCGGTTCACCTGGGTCCTCGCGCTGTCCGAGACCGGCCTGTCCACCCCACGCGTGTTCGAGGCGTGGGACGCCCAGAACCCCGGCTCCACTGCCACGCCCGAGGTCGACCCCGCCCTCATGCACGCGCTCGTCCAGGGCGATCCGCACGAGCTTGCCCGCCACCTTGACAACGACCTGCAACCGGCCGCGATCCATCTCCGCCCCGACCTGCAGCATGTCCTGGACGCCTTCGATCAGACCCCCGCGCTCGCGGCGATCGTCTCGGGCAGCGGCCCCACCGTGGTCGCGCTCGCCGCCGGCCCGGGTGATGCCGCGGAGATCGCCGATGCCGTCACGGCCGCAGGCGTGGCCGACGAGACCCTCGTGGTCACCGGACCTGCCCTCGGTGCCCGGCTGGTCGAACCCGTGCGCGCGGAGACCGACTGAGGTCGGAGACCGACTGGTCAGTCGCCGTCGAACGGGCGCAGCAGGTCGCGGAGCGCGGTGGTGAGAACCGCGGGCTCGCCCTTGTCGAGCGCAGCGAGCAGGGCGCTCTCACGGTCGAGCAGGTCGGCCATCGCGGCGTCGACCGCCGCGACGCCCGGATCGGTCAGCCGCACGACCACCACCCGGCGGTCGCCCGGGTGTCCGTGCCGTTCCACGAGCCCCGCCGCCACCAGCCGATCCACCCGGTTGGTCATCGTCCCCGAGGACACGAGCGTCTGCGACATCAGCACGCCGGGCGTGAGCTCGTACGGTGCCCCGGCCCGCCGCAGCGCGGACAGCACGTCGAACGACCAGGGCTCCAGCCCGCGGGCCGCGAATGCCGCACGGCGTGCCAGCTCCAGGTGCCGCGCGAGCCGGGAGATCCGCGAGAACACGTGCAGCGGGGCGGGATCGAGATCGGGGCGCTCGCGCCGCCAGGCGTCGACGATCCTGTCGACCTCGTCCTCCATGGTCCCCGAGGGTACGGGACGGCACCCCCTTGGCAGACGTCGCCGGCCGTTGCATGGTGGAGACATGGTTATCCACAGCGACGCGTTCTACGACGGCGACCAACAGACCGGGGTCCTGCTTCGTGACTCCCGCGAAGGTCAGCTCGCCACGTTCATCTGCTTCCTTCTCGACGGCGGAGCGATCTATCGGGCGGAGCAGGTCACCGACCTGGGAGCCGCCTCGAGCGACTGGGCCGGGTACCGGTTCGCGGAGGCGCTGAGCGGGGTGGTCACCTTGGGTGTCCGCGATGAGCGGGGTGTGAGCGTGGACGGGGTGCTGCTCGACCAGGATGCGGTGCCGTCCTACCTCGGGTGGCGGATCCTGGTGGACCTGGCGAGCTCGGGCGGCGATCGCGCCGCGTTCCGCCAGTTCGACGAGCACGGAGACCGGGAGATTCACGACGCCGAGTTCGTGGGCCGCGGAGTCGAGGCGGTCGACATCCCCGGGCTCGCGCTGGAGGCGGCGCACCGGTACGACCTGCTGCTCGATGGGGAGCCCTACACCTCGTTCTGGTGGGACGGCACCCACGTGGTGGCCAGCGACTGGACCGCCGGGTCGATGTCGGTGCGGACCGAGGGGTTCGAGGCCGCGCTCGCTGCGTGCCCGGTCAAGGTTGCCGAGCTCGCGCGGATTTGGGTGGCGGGCCGCTCCTAGGAACGCGCCTGCCAGGTACGGGTGAGCTCGGGCTCCGGCTCGATGCCACGCAGCCCGTTCCAGGCCAGGTTGACCAGGTGTGCGGCGACCTCCGCCTTGTCCGGTGTGCGGGTCTCGAGCCACCACTGCCCGGTGAGGGCGATCATGCCGACGAGCATCTGTGCGTACATCGGCGCGTGCTCGACCGCCAGGCCCTGACGAGTGAACTGGGCGGTGAGGATGTGCTCCACCTGGCTGGCGACATCGCCGATCAGCGAGGAGAACGTGCCGGTGGCCTGTGCCACGGGGGAGTCGCGCACGAGGATCCGGAATCCGTCGGTGTGCTCCTCGATGTAGTCCAGCAGCGCGAATGCCGCGGCCTCGACCGTGACCTTGGGGTGCCCGCGCCGGGATAGTGCGGCGGTGAGGGAGCCCAGCAGCACCTCGACCTCGCGATCGACGATGACCGCGTACAAGCCCTACTTGCCGCCGAAGTGCTCGTACACCACCGGCTTCGACACCTGGGCGCGCGCGGCGATCTCCTCGACGCTGGTGGCGTCGAATCCCTTCTCGGCGAACAGCGAGCGGCCGACCTCGAGCAGTTGCTCGCGCCGCTGCTTGCCCGTCATCCGGGGCCGGCGTGTGGTCTCGCTCACCCGGCCATCATGCCGTAGTCCTTGTCCACGCCGAGATCGCGGTTCTGGGTCGAGATCGCGCGTATGGATCCGCGAGGTCGACCCAGAACAGCGATCTCGGCGTGTGCGGCCGCGTCACGCCGGTGCGGGCGGTACCTGGCACACTGGGACCCTCGGTCCGCCTTGGTGTAACGGCAGCACGCCGGCCTTTGGTGCCGTGCAGTCCAGGTTCGAATCCTGGAGGCGGAGCGGTCTTCGGCAGTGACGGCGCCGGGCTACAGTGGCGCGGTGAGCAGCAACCCCGCAGCCGTCATCGTGCTCGCCGCGGGTGCCGGTACCCGGATGAAGTCCGCCACCCCGAAGGTGCTGCACCGCATCGGCGGCCGCAGCCTCGTCGGACACGTCCTGACGACCGCCCGTGGACTCGCCCCCGATCATCTGGTGACCGTGGTCCGCCACGAACGCGACGCCGTCGTGGCGCACATCGCCGAGCTCGACCCCGAGGCGATCATCGCCGACCAGGACGAGATCCCCGGCACCGGCCGAGCGGTGCAGTGCGCGCTGGAGTCGCTCGACGCAGCGACCTCGGCCCCGGTAGCCGGCGCCATCGTGGTCCTCGCGGGCGACGTGCCGCTCCTCGATGTCGGCACCCTCGCCGCACTGCTCGAGGTGCACCACGCCGATGGCAACGCCGTCACGGCACTGTCCACCGAGGTGGATGATCCCACGGGGTACGGCCGGATCGTCCGCGACGCGGATGGTGCCGTTGCCGCGATCGTGGAGGAGAAGGACGCCACGCCCGAGCAGCGGTCGATCGGCGAGATCAACGCGTCGATCTACGTCTTCGACGCCGTTGCGCTGCGCGACGGGCTCGGATCCGTGGGCCGCGACAACGCGCAGGGCGAGGTGTATCTCACCGACGTGCTCGCGCTGGCCCGAGAGTCCGGCAAGCGGGTCGCCGCTGTGATCGCCGAGGACTCGATCCTCGTCGAGGGCGTCAACGACCGCTCCCAGCTCGCGACGCTGGGCGCCGAGCTCAACCGCCGCATCCTGCAGCGCTGGATGCTCGACGGCGTCACGATCGTCGACCCGGCCACCACCTGGGTGGACGCCGAGGTCGAGCTCGCCCCCGACGTGACGTTGCTGCCCGGCACCCAGCTGCACGGTGCGACCGTGGTCGCCACCGGGGCCGTGATCGGCCCTGACACCACGCTCACCGACGTCGAGGTGGGCGAGAACGCCACGGTGGCGCGCACGCACGGCAGCCTCGCGGTCATCGGACCGCAGGCGTCGGTCGGTCCGTTCTCCTACCTGCGGCCGGGCACGGTGCTCGGCGAGGCGGGCAAGATCGGTGCTTACGTGGAGACCAAGAACGCCGAGATCGGCGCGGGCTCCAAGGTGCCGCACCTGTCCTACATCGGCGATGCCAGGATCGGCGAGCACACCAACATCGGCGCGGCGAGCGTCACGCTGAACTACGACGGCACCCACAAGCACCGCACGACGATCGGCTCCCACGTGAAGATCGGCGGCGACACGATGCTGGTGGCGCCGGTGACCGTGGGCGACGGCGCGTACACGGGTGCCGGCGCGGTGCTCCGACGCGACGTGCCAGCGGGGGCGCTCGCGGTGACCGAGGGCAAGCAGCGCACGATCGAGGGCTGGGTCACCAGCAGGTACCCCGACGGCGCAGCTGCCAAGGCCGCCCTGGCAGCGGGCGAGCAGCCCACCATTGAGTCCGAGGACCGCGCATGACGACAGGCATCACCAACCTCGGCGAGAAGCGGCTGGTGCTCGTGAGCGGGCGGGCCCATCAGCAGCTCGCTCAGGACGTCGCGGCCGAGCTCGGCATCGAGGTGGTGCCCACCACGGCGTACGACTTCGCGAACGGCGAGATCTACGTGCGGTTCGCCGAGAGCGTCCGCGGCGCCGAGGCGTTCGTGCTGCAGTCGCACACGGCACCGATCAACCAGTGGATCATGGAGCAGCTGCTGATGGTCGACGCGCTCAAGCGCGCCTCGGTCAACTCGATCACGGCCGTGCTCCCGTTCTACGGGTATGCGCGGCAGGACAAGAAGCACCGTGGCCGTGAGCCGATCTCGGCCCGCCTGGTCGCTGACATGTTCAAGACCGCGGGCGCGAACCGGCTGATGAGCGTGGACCTGCACGCCGCGCAGACGCAGGGGTTCTTCGATGGTCCGGTCGATCACCTGTGGGCGATGCCGATCCTCGTGGACCACGTGCGCGGACGGGTTGACCTCGACAACGTCACGGTTGTCTCGCCGGATGCCGGCCGCATCCGGGTGGCCGAGCAGTGGGCGGCCAAGCTCGGCGGATGCCCGCTCGCGTTCGTGCACAAGACGCGTGACATCACGCGCCCGAACCAGGCCAAGGCGAACCGCGTGGTCGGTGACGTGGAGGGGCGCGAGTGCGTGCTCGTCGACGACCTCATCGACACCGGCGGCACGATCGCCGAAGCGGTCAAGGTGCTGCTCGCGGAGGGTGCGAGCTCGGTGATCGTGGTCGCGACCCACGGTGTGCTGTCGGATCCCGCGCCCTCCCGGTTGCAGGAGTGCGGCGCGCGCGAGGTGGTCGTCACCGACACGCTCCCGATCCCGCCGGAGAAGCAGTTCCCCAACCTGGTGGTGCTCTCGATCGCTCCGCTGATCGCCCGCGCGATCCGCGAGGTGTTCGACGACGGTTCGGTCACGAGCCTGTTCGACGGGAACTCATAACCCAGGAGAGTGAGCACGATGCGTCGAGCCCAAGGTGTCACCGTGACCGGATCGGCCTCGGTGGAGACCGTGCCCGACATCGTGCTGGCGTCGCTGGGTGTGGACGTACGTTCCACGGATATCTCGACGGCGTTGCGCACCGCCGAGGAGTCTCTCGCCCGGATGCGTGACTCGCTGCTCGAGGGTGGTGTGGACCGTGCGGGTCTGCGTACCAGCAGGAGCACGATCTGGCGCGAGGTTGTGACCGATGGCGCCGGGACGAACACCACGGTCACGCACGTGCGGCTCGGGCTGCAGGTGCGGATGCGCGAGGTGGCGACTGCCGGTGACCTGGTGCACGCGGCGCTCGCGGCGGGTGGCGTCGACGCGACGATGGATTCGATGGACTTCGCGGTCTCCGACACCAGGGAAGCGCTGGTGCAGGCGCGTGATGCGGCGTTCGACGAGGCACGCCGGATCGCGGAGGCGTACGCGGCCCGCGCCGGGCGAGCACTGGGGGAGGTCACCTCGATCACCGAGGGGGCCGTCGGCACCGCCCCTGGACCGATGCCGAAGGTGGCGTTCGCAGCGCCGGCGGGATCGATGCCGGTGGAGCCGGGCCAGACGTCGGTGGACGCCTCCGTGACTGTCACCTGGGAGCTGGCGCCCCGGATCTGAGGGCGGCGTTGCAGTCTGATCTCGCACGCGGCCGTCTCCCTCATGTACCATTTGGTACATGAGGGAATCGATCGCGATCGTCGGTGCCGGCCCGACGGGGTTGACGGCGGCGATCGCCCTGGCCCACCACGGTGTCGAGGCGCGGGTGCTCGAGCGGCGCGACCGCGCGAGTCAGGCGTCCCGCGCACTGGGCCTTCAGGCCCGATCGATGGAGTTGCTGGCCATGCTCGGCGTGGCCGACCGGGTCCAGCAGGTCGCCTACCGGTTGGGCGGCAGCTCGATCATGCGGGGCGACCGGGTCATCGCGGAGCAGCGGTGGATCCCACCCGACAGCCCGTATCCGTACACCTATGTGATTCCTCAGCACGGACTCGAGGTGATGTTGCGTGACCGGCTGGCCGAACTCGGCGGCTCGGTGGAGTGGGGCCGCGCGGTCACCGAGGTGCACGGTGATGCGACCGGCGTCACCCTGGGCACGGCGGACGGTGCGATCCGGGCGCACTGGGTGCTGGGCGCCGACGGCGCGGGCAGTCTGGTGCGGGAGTCCGCGGGCATCGCGTTCGCCGGGGTGAACACCGGCGAGATCTACCACCTCGCCGATGTCCGCCTCGAGGTCGAGCCCAGCCTGAGTGACGGCGCGATGTGGCTGGGTGCCGATGGCCCCCTCATGATGATGCGACTGCCCGACTCGGGCGTGTGGCGCATCTTCGTCGACGTCACGGACGAGGAGGTCGCCGAGGACGAGGCCCCGAACCGAGCCTCGCTGCAGGCGTTGCTGGATCGCCGCGGCATGCTGGGGCTGGAGATCCAGCAGGTCGAATGGTCGTCGGTGTTCCGGAGCCGACTGTGCCTTGCCGATGCCTACCGCGCTGACCGGTTGCTGCTGGCGGGCGACGCTGCGCACATCTTCCCGCCGTTCGGTGGCCAGGGCATGAACCTGGGTATCCAGGATGCGGTGGGACTGGCCTGGCGGCTCGCCCGAGTGGCCGGCGGAGCATCGCCGGCGCTCCTCGACGACTACGCGCGGGAACGCCGTGGTGTCGCCGCAGCGGTGATCCGCGAGGTCGAGGGGCGCCGCCGGATGTTCGCGCTGCGACACCCCGTTGCGCGGACCCTGCGGGACGCGATGCTCCGCCTCGTCAGCACCTCGTCCGTGGCCGCGCGCGCCGCGAGCCGTACCAACTCCCAGATCGACCTGTCCTACCGGAGCGGCCGCGGCCGCGTGCCCACGGTGGGCGACCGAGCTCCCGACGCTGCGTTCGCTGGCGGGACCGTCCATGACCATCTGCGGGCAGACCGGTTCACCCTGCTCCGGTTCGCCGGCGTGGTGCAGCTGCCGATCCCGGAGCCGATCACGGTGCTCGACATCGACGACCAATCCGATCCCGGCGGTCGGGTGCGGCGCCGCTACCGCATGAGCCGCGGCGTGGTCCTCGTGCGCCCGGACGGGCACATCGGCTACCGCGGCACTGACATGAACGCCGTCGCTGGTGCGGTAGCGGCGTCGAGTCGCGCCTACGATCGGCAGTCGTGAGCGCACGAGACGATCTGCTGGCCAAGGTTGTCGCCTGGTTCATGCAGAACGGGGTCGGTGACACGAGTCTGCGCACCGTGGCGGCGGGCGTCGGCAGCAGCCATCGCATGCTGCTGTACCACTTCCGGTCGCGGGAGGACCTGCTGGCCGCCGTCGTCGACGTGACGTGGGCTGCTCAGGCGCGTTACCTCGACGAGATGCTCGACGGCGGTCGCGATCCTGTCGAGGCGGGCCAGTTGCTCTGGAAGCGCCTCGCCGACGAGGCGTCGACGTTCGGCCCGCTGTTCTTCGAGCTGGCTGCCGCAGCGATGCACGGGCACGAGTGGGCGTCGTCACTGCGGACCTGGATCGGGGTCTGGAACGAGCGGCTCACCGACTACTACATGCGCGCCGGTCACGACCGCGAACGCGCCGCGTCGATCGCGCAGACGTCGCTGGCGCTGGCCCGCGGAGTCCTCTTCGAGTTGGCACTGGGCGGAGACCGGGCCCGTGCCGACGCGATCATCGTCGACTTCCTCACGAGCTACGCCGGCCCGCGGCGCTGAGCGAGGTCCGGCCGATCCGTCAGCGTGCGCTGTTCGCGTCTCGCTCCAGCAGCTCCGACAGTGCTCGCGCGAGGGCCGCCGGTTGATCCTGCGGCACCACGGTGTAGCTGTCGTCGATCTCGACGAGCCGGCCCTGCGGCAGCAGCTCCGCGAGCCGCTCACCATGCTCGCGCGGCATGAGTCGGTCCTCGCTCGCCCACACCACGAGCACCGGGATGTCGAGCTCACGCATCGCCTCGGCGAGCCAGCGCCTCTGCGTGCGGGTGGGCGTGGACCCGGCGAACGTGCGCAGGTCGCGCCGGATCGCTGCGTTCAGCCGGACCGGTTCGAACCACCCGTCCATGACGGAGCTCGGCACCGGGTGCTTGAACATCGAGCCCCATCCGCCCGGCGCGCGGCGGAACCAGTCGAACCGCTGCAGGTGTGCCGTCAGCAGCATCGCGCCGGGGATCGCCGCGCTGGCCGCGATCATCTTGCCGGGCATGCCAGGTGGGAAGTTGTCGAACGCCTCGCACGCCACGAGCGCGGCGCGAGTCACACGAGCCGGTCGCTCGGCCAGCAACAGCTGCGCTCCGCCCCAGTCGTTGAGCACGAGCGCGACGTCGTCGAGATCGAGTGCCTCCATGAACTCGCCCACCAGCTCAGCCACCCCGTGGTGGGTCGCCATCTCGGGGCGGCGGAGCGGGAGCCGGTGGCTCCCGAGCGGCAGCGTCGGCCGCACGACGCGCAGACCGGGCGGCAGCAGGGGAAGCACCGGGTCCCAGACCGTGGCATCCATCATGACGCCATGCAGGAGCAGCAGCACGGGCCCGTCTCCGCCGGTGTCCTGGTAGGCGAGGTGCCCGGCTGAGAGCTCAACTGTTCGTATCTCCGAATCCGACGACATGTACCAAATGGTACAACACGGTAAGGGTCGTGGCGTCCGGTATGCTGTCCGGCGTTGCCTCGGCGAGGGACGTCGGACGGCCACCAGGCCGCTGTCCGTGATCGACGTGGCGGAGCGCTTGTGAGGCGCCGTCCGCCCGGCGTCCCGCGTCGAGGAGCACCACGACCTCCTCACGACGAAAGAGCACTCCCATGGCTGACACCAGCACGCTGGCCGCGACCGTCCGCACCGAGTTCGGCAAGGGTGCGGCGCGCCGCACCCGCCGCGCGGGTCTGATCCCCGCCGTCCTCTACGGCCACGGCACCGACCCGATCCACCTCGCGCTCCCCAGCCACGACACGTTCCTCGCGCTCAAGGGCAACGCCAACGCGCTGCTGACGCTGGAGTTCGACGGTCGCACCGAGCTCGCGCTGACCAAGGACGTCCAGCGTGACGCGGTCAAGCGCACGATCGACCACCTCGACCTGGTGATCATCCGGCGCGGCGAGAAGGTCGTCGTCGACATCCCGGTCCACGTGGAGGGCGAGTCCGCTCCGGACACCATCCACACGGTGGAGTCGCAGACGCTGTCGGTGCGTGCCGACGCGCTCAGCATCCCCGAGGGGCTCGTCGCGTCGATCGAGGGTCTCGAGGAGGGCGACGCCGTGCGCGCCTCCGACATCGTGCTGCCCGAGGGCGTCGAGCTCGAGACCGACCCGGAGACCACCGTGGTCGTCATCAGCGTGCCCCGTGCGTCGGCCGAGGACCTCGAGGCCGAC
>NZ_JBMDXJ010000212.1:0-12773 GCF_048594945.1 Pseudactinotalea sp.
ACCACGAGGCGCAGCGGGACCGACACCAGCACGTACGTGAACGTCACGCGCAGCGACTGGTGCAGCCGCGCGTCGTCGAGCATCCGCAGATAGTTCTCGAGTCCGATGAAGTTCGGCGTCTGGATGAGGTTGTAGTCCGTCATCGACAGGTACAGCGACGCCAGCATCGGGCCCAGCGTGAAGGCGAACAGGCCCACGAGCCAGGGCAGCAGGAACAGGTAGCCCGCCTTGTTGTCGCGGCCGGCCTCCTTCCGCTGCGCCGCCCGTTCCTCCGGCGTGCGCGCCTTGCGGGTCTTGAGCTTGGAGAGCTCAGAGATCGCGCTCATGCATCAGCCGCCGAGTTCGGCGACGAGCTCGTCGTGGAAGCCCTGCGCAGCGCCGGCGGCGTCGGTGTTGCCGAACAGCATGTCGGTCGCGTAGCGGAGCAGCAGCGCGCCGAACTGGCCACCACCAGGCGGCGGCGCGATCGGGGTGTCGCCGAGCTCGGGGACGATGTCGTTGATGAACTGCAGCACGCGCTGCTGGGTGCCATCCAGCTGCGACTCGATCGCCGCTGCCACCTCGGTGTTGGCCGGGATGCCGCGCTCGGCCAGCTCGATCTCGCCCGCCTCGGTGCTGTTGATGATCCAGTTGATGAACTCGACCGCAGCCTCGGGGTTCTCGGTCCGTGCGGATACCGACCAGAGCATCGAGGCCTTGTACCAGGCCTTGCGCTGCAGCGCGTCGCCCTGGAGACTCGGGAACCGCAGCACCGCGAACTCCTTGCCGGCGGCGGCCTCGACTGCTCCGAGCTGGTTCGACCAGAACATCGCCATCGCGGTGTTGCCGAGCACGAACGAGCCCTGATCGAGCGCGATCCCGTCTTCCTCGACGATCTGCGAGGCCGACGGGATCGCGCCCGCCTCGGCGAACTTCTGGTGGTACTCGAGCCACGTCACCACGTCGTCGACGGTGAAGCCGGGCGCGTTACCGGGCACGAACAGCTCCTTGCCCTGCTGCCGCAGCCAGCCGCTGAAGAGCGAGTCGTTGGAGATGAAAGTCGAGGTACCGATGACCTCGCCGTTCGAGGCGTCCGTGATCGCGCTGGCGACGTCCAGCCAGTCATCCCAGGTCCACGTCATGTCGTCCGGCAGGTCGACGCCGAGTTCGTCGAAGATCTCCGTGTTCACCATGACGGTGGGTGTGTTGATGCCGGCGTTGACGCCGAAGGTCTTGCCGTCGAGATCGCCGGAGTCCGCCGTACCGTCGACGAACTTGGACACGTCGACGCCGTACTCAGCCAGATCGAGCAGCGCGCCCCGGGCGCCGTACTCGCTGATGTCGGCCATGTCCATCTGGATCACGTCGGGTGCGGTGTTGCCCGCGGTCTGGGTCGCGAGCCGGTCCCAGTAGCTGGCCCACTCACCGGGCTGCTCCTCGATGCTGATACCCGGGTTGGCCTCCACGTAGGCCGCGACGAAGTTGGTGGTGTTGGCATTGCGGACCTCGTTGCCCCACCAGGTGAAGGTCAGCGCGGTTCCGTCGCCGCCCTCACCACCGCCGCCGTTGCCGCCTCCGCCGCCCCCGCCGCCGCCGCGACTACAGCCGGCGAGGCCCAGACCGGCGCCGACGGCGCCCATCGAGGCGAGGGTCAGGAACTGCCGTCGTGAGGTGCCCATGAGGGAGCCCTTTCGCGTCGTTGTCGAGGAGACGGACCACATCCGGATCGGCCGGACACGTGGCGACATGCTAGGTCGCGAGGCTGCGAAATGAAACGACACACAGGAAGTTGCAGCGACTTGTCTCCAAGTTGTGATCTCGCGGTTCGTGTCGAATTCTAGCGCTAGAATCGCTAGCTATCCAGGACGGCTGCCCGTAGCCGGTCAGGAGTCACCGAACCTGGCCTGCTGCCCTGTGCCGCCGCAGCGCGCATCATGAGTGCCAGAGCGGCGTTGATCGGCGCGCGTCGACCGATCCGGTGTGCGATCGTCACGATCTCCCCGTTGAGGTAGTCCGTCTCAGCCGAGCCGCTGCCGCGCTGAAGCGACTGCCAGGTAGAACCGCCCATCTGATCCGGCGCTCCTGCCACCGGACCGGAGGTGAGCTTGCCGCGCGACTGCTGCTCCGACTCCTCGGAGTTCAGCGCGATCCCCGCCGCCTCGTAGAGCTTCCTCGCCTCGGCTCGCGCCGCCTCCGTGATGTCCTCACCCTCGCTCCCCTCACCGAGCAGCGCCTGCACCGCGTTCCCGAGATTGCCCAGCAGCTTGCGGTACTTCCACGGCATCACATCGTCAGGTCTCGGCACGTCGATGCCCGCTCGACCCCATTCCTCGGCGACCTGACCAAGCAACGCCGCGTCGCCGTCGTCGGCCACCGACGCGGGATACCGCGCCACATGCAGGATGGCTCGCACGGGCGCGCAGCGCACGATCACCTCACCCGGCGAGGCGAGCATCGCCGGCATCCACACGCACACCCCGTACACGCGCGCGAACCAACGCAGCGCGATCTCCTCGCTCGCCACACCGTTGAGCGCCGTCAGCAGCGGCAGCCGCTCCCCCGCCGTGCCCACCACGGCGCCGTTCTCGTGCACCGGGGCGTCAGCCCAGGTGGCCAACGCGTCCGCCGCCTGGTGCGTCTTCGTGGCGAGCACGAGCACGTCGTCGGCGCGGAGCTCAGCCTCGTCCGGGGACGCTGCCACCGCAGGGTGGCACGTGAACGTGGTGTCCGGGGTGCGGATCGTCAGGCCGCGCTCCCGCATCGCCGCGAGATGGTCACCGCGGGCGACCAGGAGGGTGTCCGATCCCGTCTCGGCCAGCAGGCCTCCGATTCCTGCGCCGATGGCGCCTGCACCGATGATCACGTATCGCATGGGTACAGACTGCCGGATGCTCCCGGGGGTGTGCTCTTGGTGGTTGTTCCGCGGGCGCGTTGGTCTCCGGCGTCCCTGTGATGTCGCCCTGTCAGGGTTCCCGGAGCGTCGGCCCGGCCGGTGCGACACCTCTAGCCTGGCATCCGTGAAGAGCCACAGATCGAGCAGCACGAACGCTCAGCAGCGAGCTACAGGCACGAGCAGCCAGAACACCACCACCGATCAGCTCCTGCGCTACTACGCCACCGAGATGCAGGAGCGCGCCGACCGACCGCTGGGCGCGGAGCGCACCGCGCGCGTGACCGCGTTCACAGCCGACCTCGCCGACCACGACACGGTCCTCGAGATCGGCTGCGGCGGCGGCCGCGACGGCCGGATCCTCGCCACCGGGCGCGGCCGCTACCTCGGCGTCGACCTCTCGCCCGAAGGAGTGGCGATCTGCCGCGACCTCGGCCTCGACGCTCAGGTGGCCAGCGCCACCGATCTCCCGTTCCGGGACCGCAGCATCGATGCGGTCTGGTCGATGAGCACGCTCATGCACCTGACCGACGACCAGTTCACGACCGCCCTCGCCGAGATCGCCCGCGTGCTCCGCGACGGCGGCGTGGCAGCCATCGGGGTGTGGGGCCACGAGCCGGCTCTCGCGTCCACCGATGAGCACGGCCGGTTCTTCAACCGCCGCACCGACGCTGATCTGCGCCGTGCGCTCGCCCATGTGGGCTCGGTCGAGGAGTTCGAGACGTGGTATCACGATGGGACCGGTCACCACTACCAGTGGGCACGCGTGCGTCGCGGCTGATCAGGCCCGCCGCACTCGCCGCGGTGCCGCGGCCGACCCGAGTTCGGTACGTGCCCGGGCACGCAGCTCTGCCGGGTCGGCCTCGCCCGTCACCTCGACGCTGAGCTCGTGACCGAGCTCAGCGTGCTCACACACGTGCACGACGGCGGAGCTCACCCCCGGCTGACGCGCGAACCACTCGCGGACCCGAGTGAGCGAGACGTTGTGGCCGCCGACGACCACGATCTGGTCGGCTCGACCGTCGATGAACAGGCGGCCCTGCTCGTCGAGGTGCCCGAGGTCGCCGAGCGCAACCCGCTCCGCCTCCGAGTCGGCGTGCCAGGGCGAGGTCACACGCACGTGTCCGACCACGCCGGCGGGCACTGGCTCACCGTCCTCGTCGACGATCTCCACCCGCACACCAGCTGCCGGGCGCCCCACGGTCCCGGGCGCTGCCCGCAGGTCCTCCGGCGTCGCGATCGTGGCGGTCCCCGACTCGCTCGAGCCATAGAAGTCCACCAGCCGGTCCCCGAGCAACCGACGGGTGCGCTCCACGAGCTCACCCTCCAAGGGTGCCGACCCGGTCGCGATCCGTCGCAGCGCGACGATGCCGGGATCCGGGGCGCCCTCGGCGGCCTCGGCCTCGAGAGCGTCGAGGACCATCACCAGCTGAGCCGGGACCACGGCCAGCACCCCGGCCGCGTGGGCATGCACGAGGTCGACGAGCCCGATGCCATCGCGACCGTGCCCCAGAACCGCTGGCGCCCCCACCACGAGCGCCGCCGTCAGCACCGACAGTCCGTGACCGTGTGACAACGGCGGGGCGATCACGACCGATTCGTCGCGATGCAGCTCCAGCGCCCGCATCAGGCTCAGCACCGTGGCGAGCTGCCCGAGCGCGGCACCGCCCCGTTCGGTGGCCTTGGGCGCACCGGTCGTGCCGGAGGTCAGCAGCCTGACGTTGCCGGTGCGCCGTGGGCGGGGCACCGAGCGCAGCGACCGGCCTGGTGAGCGCCCGGCGAGCGTGATCAGATCGAGCACACGCGCGTGGGGTGCAACGGCGCGCACGGCCTCGACCGTCGTGTCATCGACCAGCACCACGTCGACGCCCGCCAAGGCAGCCGTGAGCACCTCGGTTCCCGCGGAAGCCGGGACCAACGCGCTTTCGAGCCCGAGTGCACCCGTGGCCGTCACCCCAGCCAGCAGACCCCGGTGCCCCGCCGCGCAGACGCCGATCTCCCTCCGCGCGCCCTGCCGCACCGCAGCGGCAACGGCGGCGGCGATGCTGTCGATCGCTCCCTCCAGTTCCGTGCCTCGCATCGGCCCGAGGTCGTCGACCAGCAGCACCTTCTGGGGTCGCCCGCGCGCCGCGGCGAGCGCGACGCCGGAGATGCTCGCCCCGTAGCGCAACGTCGCCGGCAGCCCGCGCAGGTCGGCCGGCCGCCACTGCCCGGCGACCCCGACGGCGTCCGGCACCGCATGCCAGGCGGGAGTGTGGGCACTCATGAGGCTCGCCTCCACGCGGCGCCCGACGCCCGATCGACGGCGGCGGGCAGGGCCGCGGTCATCACGCCTCCCAGCCGCCCCCACCAGGGAGCGACCACCCGGGCACGTGTGATGGCGGCCCGGCAGACCCAGGTCGCCGCGTCGTCGGCAGACAGCGCAGCTAGCCGTGTGCGCGCATAGGTCGGTGCGCTCATCGCGGTGCGTGTGAGCGGCAGATGGATCGACGTGACCGCCACGCCGTCGCCACGCAGCTCGGGCGAGATCGAGCGCAGCCAGGCATCGAAGCCGGCCTTGGTGGCGGTGTAGACCGACCACCCCGGCCCGGGGAACACCATCCCGACCGAGCCGACCGAGATCAGCTGCCCCGCTGCCGGCGCCGCTCGCATCGCCGCCAGCAGCGGCAGCGCGAGCGCGATCGGGCCGAGCATGTTGATCCCGGCGAGGCGCGTGACGTCGTGCAGGCGGTCGGTGTAGTCGGCCAGGTCGCGGCGGATGCTGTGGCCGGCGTTGGAGACCAGCAGGGCCGGCGCGCCGTGATCGGCGACGATCTCCTCTCCCACCGCCGTGGCGGCATCGAGGTCCCGCAGATCGACCGGGACAGCCGTCGCGGACCCGCCGCGCTCCACGATCTGAGCGGCGACCGCCTCCAGTGCCTCAGCCCCACGAGCCAGTAGCACCACGTGCGCACCCGCACCCGCACAACGCCGCGCTGCCGCGCGACCGACACCGCGCGAGGCCCCGGTGACCACGACCACACGCCCGCCGACGACCCGACGCAAGGCTCCGCCGTCGACCATGTGCGCACGCATGCCGAGCATCGTCGCGAGAGGTGAGCGGGCCATGCGCCCATCTTTCCGTACGCCTACGATGACGGCTGCGACGAGGAGAGGCGAGACATGAAGGTGCTCATCACCGGCGGAGCCGGGTACATCGGAAGCACGGTCGGACTGGCGTGCCGGGACAAGGGATGGGACGTCGTCGTGCTGGACGACCTGTCCACCGGCCGTGACGAATTCACGGAGGGCACCGCGTTCTACCAGGGCGACATCGCCGACCACGCGCTGATCTCCCGGATCTTCGCCGAGCACCCGGACATCGACGCGGCCGTGCACTGCGCCGCGAAGATCGTGGTGCCGGAGTCGGTCGCGGACCCGATCGGGTACTACCGCAACAACGTAGCCAAGACCATCGAGTTGCTCGACTCGCTACGCCGCGAGGGCTGCACCCGGCTGCTGTTCAGCTCCTCGGCCTCGATCTACGAGCCGGAGCCGGACCTCACGGTCAACGAGCACTCGGCACTGGACCCGCAGAGCCCGTACGCAGCCTCGAAGATGCTGTGCGAGCGGATCATGGCGGATGTCGCAGCCGCGACCGATCTGCGCACGCTCTCGCTGCGCTACTTCAACCCGGTCGGCGGCGACCCGGACCTGCGCACCGGGCTGCAGAACCCCAAGCCGAGCCACGCACTCGGCAAGCTCGTGGACGCCTACACCTACGGCGACGTGTTCACGATCACCGGCACCGAGTGGGCCACGCGTGACGGCTCTGCGATCCGCGACTACATCCACGTGTGGGATCTCGCGAAGGCGCACGTGGCGGCGCTCGAGCACTTCGACGAGGTGTGCACGCCCGAACAGCCCTACCAGGTGATCAACATCGGCACCGGGACGGGTTCGACCGTGCGTGAGCTGGTCGCCGCGTTCACCGAGGTGGTCGGCGAAGGCAACCTCAACGTGGTCGAGGGCCCGCCCCGCCCGGGTGATGTCATCGGGTGCTACACCACGTCCGACCGCGCCGAGACCCTTCTCGGCTGGAAGGCCGAGCTGAGCATCGCCGACGCGATCAGGACCGCGCTGGAGTGGGCCAAGATCCGGCCGGAGCGGCTCGGCGCCTGAGGGATGCCACTCGCTCGGCTCCCTGAGCCCGAGGCCGCGCGACTGCGCGAGCTCCAGCTGAGCTATCCGATCGTCGACGGCGTGCCGCCCGGCTACTGGGCCTACGAGGTCTCGGACGTGATCGGGCAAGGTCGAGACTGCTTCGAGCGGCGGAGTGAGCAGGTGCTCGCTCACGAGGTCTTCCTCCGGTCGGGTATCGGGGTCGCCTCCTCGAGCCCGACGGCGGTGCTGGGGTCGGTGCTGAGAGTGCGGATCCCGGTGGGCCCGCTGCGGTTCACGGGTTTCTCACGCGTGGTGGAGATCGTGGACGAGCCGGGACGCCGTGGGCTGGCCTACGCGACGCTGCCGGGTCACCCTCAGTCGGGGCGTGAAGACCTGGTGGTCGCGATCGATGAGCAGGACGTGGTGCGACTGCACGTGAGCGCGTTCTCCCGGCCCGTCGCCTGGTACGCCAGGCTCGGCCGACCGGTCACGAGAGCACTTCAGCTACGAATGGCCCGGAAGTTCTTGAGGTCCCTCCGCGGCTGACGTGGGGGTGAGAACCGCACTCGAGCCCGGAGCCAGCGTGACGGTGCCGTCGCGGTACGCCGCCCCTGGGGCGCCGTCGATCGCGAGCTCGAGCGACCCTTCACCAAGGATCCCCGCCAGTTCGAACCGGTACGACCTGGCCGTCGCTGCCAGGTTCGTCAACGTGAAGGATCCTGCACCGATCCGGTAGCGCAGCTGGTAGGCCTGCTGATGAAGGGACACCTCACCATGGCCCTGCACGCGCGGCGAGACCAGCAGATCGGCGTCCAGGCACGGGCGCATCCCGAGGTAGTCGTGCAGCAGCACCCAGGAGTACACGCACGGGTACTCGTAGTAGTGCGCGGCACCGTGCCAGGGTGAACCATCCACGTAGTAGACGTGCTCCATGTCGTAGCGCTCCCCCATCACCCAACCATCTCCGGCACCCTGGGCCGCGACGCGCTCGAGCTGCCGCAGCAGCATCGCGCCGTCGCCGCGCGCGGACCAGTACGCCGCGTCCCAGCACCAGTACCGGCCGGCAGCGCAGAGGTCGTACGGGCCGCCGTCACCGATCTCGTCATCGGTGTACTCCGCCACCCGCGCGGACAGGAACGTCGGGAATCGCTGCAGCTCCGGCAGCTCGGCGTCGACCAGCGCCTCGACGTGCTCGCGCTGCTGCGGCGAGGCCGCCCCCACCAGCACCGGCAGGATGTTCGCGAGCAGGTGGATGTGGTCGTGCACCGCGCCCGAGCGGTCCACCCAGTCCACGAATCGCTCGGAGTCGGGATCCCAGTACCCCTGCGGCAGCGGTTGCACCAGGTTCGCGGCCAGTCGGTCGCGGAGCAGCCGGCTCGCCGCCGCCTGGTCTCCCCGGCCTACCTGTTCCTGCAGCTGCGCGAGCAGGTCGAACGAGCGCACCGCCAGCGCCTGCGCGGTGGTCTCACGCCCATCCTTGATCACCTGGTCCTCGTAGTAGACGTCGCCCCAGAGCCGCCCGAGCGGATCGATATGGAGCGAGATCCCGGAGGCGGCGCCCTCGAGGTCCTCGATGTGCGCGCGCAGCCAGGCGATGTCTCCGGTGCGTGCCACGTAGAGCCATACCGACTCGATCACCTCGACATTGCCCGTGACCAGGAACATCACGGCATTCGCAGTGCCGTCCATGCTGTTCCGGCGCACGTGGTACTCCCGCTCGCCGGAGGGCTGCACCGCGCACGGGTCGCGCCACAGCTGCTGCGGGTCCTCACGCATCAACCGCAGCTGCAGCTCGATCATGCGGCGAACCACGTCGTGCTCGAGCTGCCCGCCCCACGCGAGCCTGCCCTTGATCTGGAACTCGTGGTCCACGTCGGGATAGGTGCCGAGGTACGTCTCCGCGAGCGTGCTCACCACGTAGACTCGCCAGTCGGGCGATGCCGCGGCCCTCGTCCGTTCGACCACGGACGGCAGCATCGTCCCCCAGCCGAAGCCGGCCAGCGCGTCGGCGAGCAGATCGCCGCCCGGGATGTCCAACGCGAACCCGTCGCCGTTCGCATCGGTATGGGGGCGCGCACGGTGCCGCACGAGCCTCGCCTCGGGCGCATGGACCGTGAGGTGGACGACGGCGTCGCTCACGTCCGCCTCGATCGCCCCGTTGGCACTCACCTGCCACGCGCCCTCGGACGCGTCGGGGTCGGGCGGGAGCACCCAGCACGTGCCGCGGCCGGTGAGAGTGGTGTGCTGCAGGTCGCTCGGGAGCACGAAGCGCTCGTCGTGGCCGTCGAGCAGGATCACCTGTCCCGGCGGCATCACGAGCTGAAGGATCGCGCTGCCGTGTGCCGTGGCGATCCAGGTGCGGGCGTCGAGGGATGCGAGCTCGCCGGTGGTGATCTGCGGCAGCGCGTGCACGGGCATGGTTCAGGTCAGGTAGTGGACTCAGAGTCTGCGGCCACGAATGCCTCGACCTCGGCCTTGTACCTCGCTTTCTCCTCGTCGGTGAGCCACGAGGCGTCGAAGGAGTTCGTGGCGAGCTGGGCCAGGTCCTCGCGCGTGAGACCCGCGTGCTCGGCGAGTGCCCGATAGTTGGCGGCGACGTAGCCGCCGAAGTAGGCGGGGTCGTCGGAGTTGAGCATCACCCTCGCGCCGGCGCGCAGCAGCTGCACGATCTCCGACGCCTTCATGTCGTTGGTGACGAACGAGTTCGAGATCGGGCAGGTGGTGAAGCCGATGCCCCGCTCGATCGCCTCGGCCAGCAGCGCCGGGTCCTCGACGATGTTGGTGCCGTGGTCGATCCGCTCGACCCCGATCTCGCGCAGCACTGTGCGGATGTTGTCGATCGAGCCGACCTGGTCGATGTCGCAGTGCATGGTCAGGCGCAGCCCGTGCTCGCGCGCCGTACGGAATACCTCGGCGAACTTCTCGGGCGGGTTGTCGCGCTCGTCGGAGTCGAGTCCGACGCCGATGATGTGCTCGGAGTACGGCAGTGCCGCAGCGAGCGTCTCCACGGCGCTCTCGGCGGAGTGGTCACGCAGGAAGCACAGGATCAGCTGCGCGTGCACGCCGACCTCGGCGGCCTCCCGTGCGGCTCGGGCGTAGCCGAGGATGACGTCGGCGATCGGCACGCCTCGGCTGGTGTGGGCCTGCGGGTCGAAGAACGCCTCCACGTGGCGCACACCATCGGCTGCGGCTCGCCGGAAGTAGGCGGCCGCGAGGTCGTGGAAGTCCTGTTCGGTGCGCAGCACCTCCATCGCGGGGTAATACACGGCGAGGAAGGAGGTGAGCGAGTCGAACTCGTACGTCGCGCGCACCTCCTCCACACTGGACTGGCCGATGTCGATGCCGTTGCGGCGAGCGAGCTCCAGCTTCAGCTCCGGCTCGAGGGTGCCTTCGAGGTGCACGTGCAGCTCGGCCTTGGGTAGCCCGGTGGTGAACGCGTCGGAGATCGACATGGGGGTCCTTCGCTCGGAGGCAGATGTGGTGCCAGCGTAGGGCCGAGTGGCTGGCACGATCGTCGGATGGAGCACACCGCCGGACCGATGCGCGCCGCGTTGCTGACCGACCTCCTGGACAGCCTGCAACAAGCCACGATCCCGGTGTGGCTCGGTGGCGGCTGGGGAATCGACGCCCTGATCGGCGAGCAGACCCGTGAGCATCGCGATGCCGACCTGATGTACCCGATCGAGCACGATGCCGAGCTGCGGCGCCTCCTGACCGAGACCGGCTATCGCGTCGAGACGGATTGGTGGCCGGTCCGGGTCGAGTGGGCCGGACGCTCCTACGTCGACGTGCACCCGCTGCGGTTCGATCCCGAAGGCAGCGCGGTGCAGGCCGGACTGGACGAGGCCGAGTTCCACTACCCGGCGTCGGCGTTCGTGCACGGCACGATCGCCGGGAGAGACGTCGGCTGCCTGAGCATCGAGCAGCAGCGGCTGTTCCACTCCGGCTACCCGCTCCGCGCCGTCGATCGTCACGACCTGGCACAGCTGCACCGATTCGAGACGGGTACGGCACCACCGCGCGTCGTGCTGACATGCGGACCCGCCGGCGCCGGCAAGTCGACCTATGCGAAGTCCCTGGAGCAGCAGGGCTTCACGCGCCTGTCCTTCGACGAGTCGGCCTGGGCGCGCGGGCTGCGCCACCACCCGCTCCCGGACGCCGACGGCGCGGCGCTGCACGCCGACCTGCAGCGCCGGCTTCTCGAGCTGGTCACCGCCGGCGACGACGTGGTGGTCGACTCGGCGTTCGTCACGCCGGAGTCCCGGCAGATCTACCGAGACCTGCTGGCGCCGCTCGGTGTCGAACCTGTGGTCCATCTCCTGCACACACCGCGGGAGCTGGTGTTGCAACGACTGCGCGAGCGGCGCGGTGAGCATCCGCACGACGTGGTCGTGCCGATCGACCGCGCTACCTCCTACTACGACGACTTCCCCACCCCGACTCTGGTCGAGGGGCCGATGCTCATCGTCAACGGGGATGCTGACCCGTCCGGTACGTTCGAACGATGACCTCCTCGATGCCGCCGTCGCCGGACGACCCGAGCATGCCGCCGCCGTCGAGCGCAAGGCAGGGCAAGCCCTGGGTCGTCCCTGGCGCGATCGGCGTGGTGGCCGGCCTGGTCGTGGGCGTGCTCATCGGCACGTTCGTCGTCGGAGGCGGCGCTGCCGGCGGCGGCGCCGACGCCGATGCCAGGACCGCCTGCCAGTACATCGACACCGTGTCGGACGATATCGAACCCGATGTCGCCCTGGATCTCGAGGAGCCGACGATCTGGCGCCTACAGGCCATCGGACCGCTCGCCACGGCCGCCGCGACGAGCGACGAGCGATACGAGACCTTCGGCGAACAGGGCGGAGACCTGTACTCCGCGATCAGTCGGCTCGACCACGAGCTGTTGTTCTCGACCCTCGAGGCGATGCAGGAGAGTTGCCGGTCGTTCTGATCGGCCCCATCGGTCTCACACCCGAGCCAGCACCCGCCGAGCCAGCGCCAACACCGGTTCGTCGATCATCTGCCCCTCGAAGCTGAACACGCCCGGGTGGGCACCCGCGGCAGACAACACCGCGCGCGCCCATGCGACCCGCTCCTCGCTCGGCCGATAGGCGGCGCGGATCACCGCCACCTGGTCGGGGTGCAGGCACGCGGTGGCGGTGAAGCCGCTCGCGGCGGCATCCTCGGCCTCGGCCCGCAGCCCTTCCTGATCGGCGAGGTCGGTGTGCACGGCATCGATCGCCGCCTTCCCGTGCGCGCCTGCAGCGACCAGCACGCCCGCGCGGGCGTGCACCGCGACGTCCCGGTAGCTCCCCGAGGGCCAGCGGCTCGACGTTCCCCCGAGCGAGGCCACCAGGTCCTCGGCACCCCACATGAGCGCCACCACACCATCGGCAGCAGCGATCTCGTTCGCAGCCACCACGCCCCGGGCCGTCTCGACCAGGGCGATCGCCTCATACCCAGCCAGCGCCCCGACGTCGCCTGCCGACTCCGCCTTCGGCAGCATCACGGTCCGGTAGCCGGACCCGGCGAGCAGCTCGAGATCGCTCTCCAGCTCGCCCGATCGCACTCCGTTGACGCGCACGATCGTGCGTGCCGGGTCGAGCGGATTCGCCGCCAGTGCCTCGCGCGCCGCAGCCTTGTCCGTCGGAGCGACCGCATCCTCCAGGTCGAGGATGACGGCGTCGGCGCGCTCAGCAGCCTTCCGGTAGCGGTCGGGCCGGCTCGCCGGGCAGAACAGCAGCGCCGGCCCCATCTCGAAGCTCACTGA
>NZ_JBMDXJ010000213.1:0-5213 GCF_048594945.1 Pseudactinotalea sp.
TGACGTCGCCGTCACCCATCTCGAGCACTCCCACGAGCAGGACCCCTGTGACCAGCGCCGTGAGGACGCCGTGCCACGCGCCGACGGGGACCTCCGGCTTCTTCATCCGGGTCAGCACGCCGCCCAGCACGAGCGCCCACCCGATCAGGTGGAGGACCACGAGCACACCCTTGACGATCTCCATGGATCTGACACTACGTCATGACCATGGTCGTGGCCGAATCAGGGCCGGCTCGACTCCGCGCGCTGGTACAGCTCGTCGGCCACCTCGAGCACGTCCGGCCAGGCCACCGCGGGGGGATGGCTGGCATTGGTGGTCCGAATCCGCTCGAGCAGGTCGCGATCCTCGGCGAGCCGCACCAGCGTGTCGCTCATCGCCTCGTCGGAGGGCACGAGGAACCCGTTGACTCCGTCCTCGACGAACTCCCCCAACCCGGTGCCGGCGCGCCCCACGATCGCGAGGCCGGCAGCGCGAGCTTCCAGTGGCGCGATCCCGAAGGCCTCGAGCACCGACGGCGAGGCGAACACGTCGTGGTCACGGTAGATCGTCGGCAGCACGGCCCGCGGGGCTTTCCCCATCACGGTCACCACGTCCTCGAGCCGGCGCGCCTGCACCTCCGCCCGCACCTGACCCTCAGCCGGCCCACCACCCACGAGCGTGAACCGCAGCCGGGCCGATCCGTCCGGGCGGCGCCCCAGCTGCTCGTGCGCACGCGCGATCGCGGAGATCAGCGGGATCGCGCGCTTGCGCGGCGCCAGCCGCTGCGTCGCCACCACCCGCAGCGTTCCCGGCACAGCGTTCGGGACCGGCGAGGCAGCTGCCGCCACCCACGGTGCCAGGTCCAGCCCGTTCGGCAACACGCTCACATCGGAGCGGCCCAGGGCGTCGGCCACCCGCTCGGCCGCGACCGTGCTGACAGCGCTCGGCGCGAACGCCGCGTCATCCCAGCCCGTGGCCTTGGCACCGGCCGCGACCAGGCTCTCGACGCCGTCGAGCATGCAATGCCAGGTAATGGCCAGCGGAAGACCGAGAGACCGGGCCGCCCGGGCGCCGTCGTAAGCGAACGGTGACACCACGCCCGCGTGCACCTGCACGACGTCCGGCTTCAGCATCCGCAGCGCCCGCCGGATCAGCCACAGACCTCGCGGGTGGACCGGGATGCCGAACGTGGAGCGCGAGGCGAGTCGGTGCACCCGCAACCCCGGCGACTCCGTGGTGCTGGCCCGGAACCGGTTGCGGCCCTGCGCCTGCGCCCCCTTCGGGAGAGCCGTCGCCGTGAGGACGTGGACGGCGTCGCCCCGCGCAGCCTGGTGGGTCGCCAGATCCTGCACCTGGGTCTCGATGCCCCCGACCCGCGGCGCGTAGCAGTCGGAGATGTGGACGATCCGCACGGGACGCCTACTCCCACTCGATCGTGCCTGGCGGCTTGCTCGTGACGTCGAGCACCACGCGGTTGACGTCGGCGACCTCGTTCGTGATGCGTGTGGAGATCCGGGCGAGCACGTCGTACGGCAACCGGGTCCAGTCGGCGGTCATCGCGTCCTCGGAGGAGACCGGTCGCAGCACGATCGGGTGCCCGTAGGTGCGGCCGTCGCCCTGCACCCCCACCGAACGCACGTCGCCCAGCAGCACCACGGGGCACTGCCAGATCTCGCGGTCCAGTCCGGCGGCGGTCAGCTCGGCACGCGCGATCGCGTCGGCCGCACGCAGGGTCTCCAGCCGCTCCGCGGTGACCTCGCCCACGATCCGGATCCCCAGACCGGGCCCCGGGAACGGCTGCCGCCACACGATCGCCTCGGGCACCCCGAGCTCCAGCCCGACCGCCCGCACCTCGTCCTTGAACAGCGTGCGCAGGGGCTCCACGAGCTCGAACTGCAGGTCGTCGGGGAGTCCGCCCACGTTGTGGTGCGACTTGATGTTGGCCGCGCCCTCGCCACCGCCAGACTCGACCACGTCCGGGTACAGCGTGCCCTGGACGAGGAACTTCACCTCGCCCGAGTGCGCCAGCGTCGCGTCCACGTGCGCCTCCGCGACCACCTCGCGCGCGGCCAGCTCGAAGACGCGGATGAACTCGCGCCCGATGATCTTGCGCTTCTCCTCCGGGTCGGTCACCCCGGCGAGCGCGTCGAGGAACCGCTCGCGCGCGTCGACGACCTTGAGCGTCACGCCCGTGGAGGCGACGAAGTCGACCTCGACCTGCTCCGCCTCCCCCTCACGCAACAGCCCGTGGTCCACGAACACGCAGGTCAGCTGGTCGCCGACCGCCTTCTGCACCAGCGCGGCCGCCACGGAGGAGTCCACTCCGCCCGACAGTGCGCAGATCACCCGCGCGTCACCGACCTGGGCACGGATCGACTCGATCTGGTCCGCGATGACATTGCCGGGCGTCCAGTCACCAGCCAGCCCTGCGCCGTCGTGAAGGAAGTTCTCGAGCGAGGCCTGGCCGAGCGTGGAGTGCTTGACCTCGGGATGCCACTGCATCCCGAACAGGCGCTTGTTCCGGTCCTCGAATGCGGCGACCGGCGAGCCGGGCGAGGTCGCGAGCACCTCGAAGCCCTCGGGCGCGGCCTGCACCGCGTCACCGTGCGACATCCACGTGACCTGATCGGGCGGCGACCCCTCGAGCAACGTCCCCTGCGCGGACACCTCAACCTCGGTTCCGCCGTACTCCCGCGTACCGGTCTTCGCGACCGTCCCCCCGAGCGCGGCAGCCATCGCCTGGAACCCGTAGCAGATCCCGAGCACCGGGACACCGGCGTCGAACAAGGCGGGGTCGACGCGCGGCGCCCCCTCCTCGTACACCGAGCTCGGGCCGCCGGAGAGGATGATCGCGGCAGGGTCCTTGGCGAGCATGTCCGCCACCGGCATCGAGTGCGGGACGATCTCGGAGTACACACGCGCCTCCCGCACACGGCGGGCGATCAGCTGGGCGTACTGGGCGCCGAAGTCGACGACGAGGACCGGGCGAGACTCAGCAGACGTCACCCCGCCAGGATAGAGCCGCTCAGCGGATCTCCTCGCCCGCCCACTCGAACACGAACGTGGCGGTCGCGTTCCACAGCGCCAGTACCGGCTGGTAGTGAGCGAACCAGCGGTCGTAGCCCTCGCCCGTGGTGGTCTGCTCCCAGGTCGCACGGTCGGGCCAGGTCTGGGTGGCGAGGTAGCGACGCCCCTCGAGCCGCATCAGACCGAGCGTCACGTCCGGGTGCAGCTCGGCGTATCGCGGCTCGATCTGCTCCTCGATCAGCACCAGCAGGTCGGCCTCCTCGCCGCCCTCGGCCAGTTCCCAGACCTTTCCGGTCACCCAGGTCATGTCACTCCCCCACTCGATCCTCGAACCATCGCCGCGCACGTACCTCCATGACGAAGGACAGCACCGGCACCACGCCACCGGCGATCAGCGCGAGGATACGTCCAAAGCTCCACCGCATCCGCGACCACAGGTCGAACACCGTGATCGCGTAGATCACGTAGATCCACCCGTGCACGATAGCGATCCAGTTCCCGAGCACCGGCTGGTCCGGACCGTTCACCTGCAGCACGTACTTGAGGAACATCTCCACGCACAGCAGCAGCAGGAACCCACCGGTCACGAACGCCATGAAGCGATAGCGCCCGAACGCCGCGCGCGCCTTGGGCACGTCGAGGGCCGGGTGTGGTGGTTGCGTGGGCTCGGTCTCGCTCGGGGTATCGGTGCTCACCCGGCCATTCTCGCTGCTCTCGAACGCGACCGTGTACACGGCTGCGGGGCCATGATGTCGAGATGGTCCGTCTGCGCACCTCCTCGCCGCGGTCTCGCGGCTGGACCCGCCGACGGCGTGGGGCAGGGTTCTCCTATCTCGACGCCGAGGGTGGGCCGCTCGCGGGCGACGACGTCGCCCGTGTCCGGGCTCTTGCCATCCCTCCGGCATGGCGGGACGTCTGGATCTGCCCGGTGCCGAACGGGCACCTGCAGGCGACAGGCACCGATGACGCCGGGCGCCGGCAGTACCTCTACCACCCGCAGTGGCGGGCGAAACGGGATCGGCTGAAGTTCGACCGCGTGCTCGAGGCGGCACCCCACCTCAGGGCGGCGCGGCGGCGCGTCGCTCGCGACCTCGCAGCATCCGGGATGCCGCGCGAGCGTGCGGCCGCGATCGCCGTCCGACTGCTCGACGAGGGCTACTTCCGCGTAGGAGGTGATGTGGACGCTGACAGCGAGAGCGTCGGGCTGACCACGCTGCTACGCCGTCACGTGCGCCGACACCAGGGCGCCCTGATCTTCCGATTCACCGGCAAGGCGGGGGTCCGGCAGACGGTCACCATCGACGACGAGGAGGTGATCGAGGCGCTGTCACCGCTGCGCCGCCGCCGCAGCGGCCACCGGCTGCTGGCGTACCGGAGCGGACGCAGCTGGACCGACCTCGACGCCGCGGACGTCAACGACTACCTCCACGAGCTCGTGGGAGGCGAGTTCACCGCCAAGGACTTCCGGACCTGGCACGCAACCGTCATCGCGGCGGAGACGCTCGCCTCCAGCGAGGAGTCGGGCCGCTCGAAGGCGTCGCGACGACGCGCGGTGCGGGCCGCCATCGAGGAGGTCGCCGGGTACCTCGGCAACAGCCCGACAATCGCGAAGAACTCCTACATCGATCCCCGCGTGATCGACCTGTACGAGTCGGGAACGACGATCGCGAAGGCCGCACGGAAGCGGCACCGCAACCCTGAGATCCGCCGCGCGGACCTCGAACGCGCCGTGCTCGACATGCTCGGCGGGTGAGGCTCACAACCGGGTGGGCGGATCGGGGCGATAACAGGTCGCCCTCTGTCGGCGCCGCGGCCTACCGTTGTCCCTCGTGCGCCCACTTCCCGAGGCCGACCCGGGCACCCCTCCGCTGACCACGCCGATCGCCTACCTGCTCTGGCAGGCGCGGCGGCAGTCCGGCGTGCTCGCAGCAGCCGTCGTGTTCGGAATCTTGGGAGCGGTCTGCCAGGCGGCGCTGCCGTACGTGCTGGGTCGCGCCATTGACGACGGTCTCGACCACGGCCTCACCGCGCCGTTGCTGCGGTGGTGCCTCGTGCTGCTCGGGATCGGCGCGGTCTCGGTGGTCACGGGCTCGGTCGGGCACAGGTTCGATGTGCAGAACTGGCTGCGGGCCTCGCTCAACGCCTCCCAGCTGGTGGGCCACCACGTCACACGCACCGGTTCGGCGATCACCAAGGAGCTGCCCAC
>NZ_JBMDXJ010000214.1:0-3231 GCF_048594945.1 Pseudactinotalea sp.
GCGAGATTGCTCGTCCGGCGTCGCCCAGGTAATGGTACCAGGGCTGCGCGATCCCGGCCTCGACGCTGACCCGTGCGCGCACCGCAGGCGGCAGCACCGACTCGCGGTACTCGGTGTCCTGGGCATCGAACCACTCCAGGCACGGCGCGGACACCACCCGGGTCCCGATCCCGTCGGCCTCGAGGTGGTCGCGCGCGGCCACCGCGTACTGGACCTCGGAGCCGGTGCCGATGAGGATCACCTCGGGCGTTGCCGTCGAGCTCTCCAGCAGCACGTAGGCGCCGCGCTCGAGGCCGCTCGCGTCGGCGTATCCGTCGGTGCCGCGCGGGAACGTGGGGACGCCCTGGCGGGTCAGCACCAGCCCGACCGGGCCGTCGCTGCGCTCGAGCGTGGCCTTCCACGCGGCAGTGGTCTCGTTGGCGTCGGCCGGGCGCACCACCGCCAGGCCCGGGATCGCCCGGCAGGCCGCCAGATGCTCGACGGGCTGGTGCGTGGGTCCGTCCTCGCCCAGCCCGACCGAGTCGTGCGTCCACACGTAGATCGGGTCGACGCCCATGAGCGCGGCGAGACGCACCGCCGGGCGCATGTAGTCGCTGAACGTGAAGAACGTGCCGCCGTAGGCGCGCGTGAGGCCGGAGAGCGCGATGCCGTTGAGAATCGCGCCCATGCCGAACTCGCGGATCCCGAAGTGCAGCGTGCGTCCGTAGATGTCACCGGCGAACTCCTCCGAGGAGTGCTCTTCCGGGAGGAAGGACGGCTCGCCCTTCATGGTGGTGTTGTTGGAGCCCGCGAGGTCGGCGGAGCCGCCCCACAGCTCAGGCAGAACCGGCGCGAGTGCGGAGAGCACGTTGCCGGAGGCGGCGCGGGTCGCGAGGTCCTTGCCCGCCTCGAACACGGGAAGGGCGCTCGCCCAGTCCGCCGGCAACTCGCCCGACTGCAGCCGGTTCAGCAGCGCAGCACGCTCGGGCTCGCGCTCGGCCCAGGCGGCGAGATGGCCGTCCCATGCCTCGTGTGCCGCGCGGCCCCGGCCCTGCAGCTCGCGGGACCGTGCGAGCACCGCCGGGTCGACGTCGAAGTTCTTGTCCGGGTCGAACCCCAGCACCTCCTTGATGCCGCGAACCTCGTCCTCGCCGAGCTTGTTGCCGTGAGCGTTGTGACTGTCCTGGAACGTGGGCGCGGGCCAGGCGATGATCGTCCGGAGTCGGATGAAGCTGGGCTTGTCCGTGACCTCGCGCGCGGCGGCAAGCGCGGCGTGCAACGCGTCGACGTTCTCGGAGTAGCCGCCATCGGTGATCCAGTCGACCGTCTGGGTGTGCCAGCCGTACGCCTCGTAGCGTGCTACGACATCCTCGGTGAACGCGATCGAGGTGTGACCCTCGATCGTGATCCGATTGTCGTCCCAGATCACGATGAGGTTGCCGAGCTGCTGGGTGCCGGCGAGCGAGGCGGTCTCGGAGGACACGCCCTCCTGCAGGCATCCCTCACCGACGATCGAGTACACGTGGTGGTCGAACGGCGAGGTTCCGGCCGCGGCGTCGGGGTCGAGCAGCCCGCGCACGCGCCGCTGTGCCATCGCCATTCCGACAGCCATCGCCACGCCCTGTCCCAGCGGTCCGGTCGTGGCCTCGACGCCCTTGGTGTGGTGGAACTCGGGGTGTCCGGGCGTGAGTGACTCCCAGGTACGCAGCGCTTGGATGTCCTCGAGCTCCAGACCGAAGCCTCCGAGATAGAGCTGCACGTACTGCAGCAGGCACGCGTGCCCGGCGGAGAGGACGAACCGGTCCCGACCGAGCCAGGTGGGGTCGTTCGGGTCGATCCGCATCTCGTTCTGGTAGAGCAGGTAGGCCAGCGGTGCCAGGCTGATCGCGGTGCCGGGGTGGCCGTTGCCGACCTTCTCGACGGCGTCGGCAGCGAGCACGCGCGCCGTGTCCACCGCCTTGAGGTCGAGGTCGGTCCAGCCGACCTCCGTCGCGACGGGGGCCTGTGCGTGCACTCCGGTCTCGGTCACGTTCCCTCTTCCCGCCCTGTCGGGCTTCTCGCTCGCTTCCGCGGCTCCCGCTTGCTGCTGGAACCCGGGCACGCCGGCACCGCCGGCACTCGTCACGAGGTTAGTCGTCGGAGGAACCCCCTGGGGGGCCGTCTCAGATCCCGCGACGCCCTACACTGCCAGGGGAAGCACCGGCTCGGCACGAGTCCACCTGTGGTGCTGTCGAGACGAGCGCGAAGGACCCACGTGTCACAGACGGAGGCCAGCAGCGGGGCGAAGACCCGGCGGGTGCCCCCGACGCATCCGGTGCCGACGACGCCCCTCACGCTCCGCCGTCGGGCCGCTGCTCTGGTGGCTCTGACCAAACCGCGGATCATCGAGCTGCTGCTCATCACCACCTTGCCGACGATGATCCTGGCTGCCGACGGCTGGCCAGGGACGTGGCTGATGATCGCCACGGTGATCGGCGGCACGCTCGCCGCCGGCAGCGCGAACACCTACAACATGTGGTGGGACCGCGACATCGACGCCGTGATGAACCGGACCAAGAAGCGGCCCCTGGTCACCGGTGAGGTGACGCCGGCGCAGGCGCTGGTCTTCGCGTCGCTGCTCGCGGTCGCCTCGGTGCTGTGGTTGGGGTTGCTGGTCAACTGGTTCGCGGCATGGCTCGCGCTGGCCGCGAACGTCATGTACTCGGTCGGGTACACGATGTTGCTGAAGCGGCACACCGCGCAGAACATCGTGTGGGGCGGCGCGGCCGGCTGCATGCCGGTGCTGATCGGCTGGGCGGCCGTGACCGAGCGGGTCGACTGGGCGGCGGTGCTGCTCTTCGGCGTGATCTTCTTCTGGACCCCACCGCACTACTGGCCGCTGTCGATGAAGTTCAAGAAGGACTACGCGACCGCCGGTGTCCCGATGCTGCCGGTCGTGGCGGAGAACACCACGGTCGCCAAGCAGATGATCCTCTACGCCGCTGCGATGGTCGCCTGCACCCTCGCACTCGTCCCGGTGGGCGGCCTCGGCTGGTTCTATGCCGCTGTTGCGGTGGTCTCGGGCGCCTGGTTCCTGACCCTGTGCATCCGCCTCTACCGGCGCGCGGCAGGCGGCGTACGCAAGATCGAAGCCATGGGCGTGTTCCACGGCTCGATCACCTACCTGACCATCCTCTTCGTCGCGGTCGCCATCGACCCGTTCCTGCCTTTCTAGGCCATGACGCCGGCGCAGGCGCTCGGGGAGTATCTGGC